>VXMI01000175.1 GCA_009841165.1 Gemmatimonadota bacterium
GGGTGGAACGGGGCAAGGGATTTCGTTTCCCTCTTTATCGACACATTCCCCTTCTTGGCCATCCGCCATCAACACGAACTCGGCCGTTGCCGAATCTGATGCCAACTCGGGAACGAGCGCAAGGACGGCCCGATTGGCTATCTATCGCCCCCGAAACTGGGGCTCGCGCTTCTCCACGAACGCGCGGGGGCCTTCATCGTGGTCCTCCGACTCCAGCATGCGCTCGTAGCCCGGGAACTGGCGGGCGTGGAGGGCACCGAAGGCGTCGCGGACGGACATCCCGTCGATCCCGTGCACGATCTCCTTGATCGCCCACAGCGAGAGCGGGGCGCTGTCGGCCAGCCCGTCGGCGACCTCACGGGCCTTGTCCATGACCTGGTCCGCCGGCACGACCCAGTTCACCAATCCCCACCTATGGGCCTCCTCGGCCGACATCCGACGGCCGGTCATCAGCATCTCCATGGCCACATTGAAGGGGATCCTGCGGGGCAGGCGCTGCACCGCGCCGGCGTCGGCCACGTTCCCCAGGCGGGCCTCCGGGTACCAGAAGGCCGCGTCCTCGCTCGCGACCACGAGATCGGCCGCCAGCATCAGTTCGCATCCTCCGCCCACCGCGAGGCCGTTCACCGCCGCGATCACCGGCTTGTTCAGGTCCCAGAGTTCGGTGATGCCCGCGAATCCTCCCGGCCCGTAGTCCATGCGTTCGTGTTCGCCCTCGGCCGCAGCCTTCAGGTCCCAGCCCGCCGAAAAGATGCGGTCGCCGGCCCCCGTCAGGATTGCAACCCAGAGGCTGTCGTCGTCGCGAAAGTCGCAGAAGATCTCGCCCATGCGTATGCTGGTAGCTGCGTCGATGGCGTTTGCTTTCGGCCGGTTCAACGTGACCTCGAGCACGCGGCCACGGCGCACGGTCTTGAGAGCTTCGGACATGGGAGGTATTCCTTTCCGGGCTGGATGTACACACGCAGTTACAACAATGGAGGAGATTCCGTGAGGGCGACACTCAGTACAATCGCGTTCGCCACGGTTTTGGCGACAAGCGTCCAGGCCCAGCAGGCAAGCCGGACGCAGCCTGTCGAGGGCATGCGCGACAACGGAACGGGATACCACGCGCTGGTCGGCGCCAGGGTCGTGACGGGGCCGGGCCAGGTCCTGGACGAGGCGACGATCGTGATCCGCGACGGCCTCATCCAGTCCGTCGGACGAGGCACGGACGCCCCGGCAGGAGCGCGCGTGTGGGATCTCGACGGGCTTACGGTCTACCCGGGCTTCATCGACGCGCATGCCGATCTGGAGATGGACGCGGTGCCGGAGGGAGGGGACGTCGGACCGACGCACTGGAATCCGCAGGTGCGGGCGTGGTTCTCCACCACCCGGAACCTGGCCGATGACGAGGACCGGCGGTCGGCGCTCCGCTCGCAGGGGTTCGGCACGGCGCTGGTGGTTCCGAAGGAGGGGCTCTTCAGGGGGACGGCTTCGGTGGTCGGTCTCGGGGACGAGGGTGTGCGCGACCGGGTGCTTCGGCCCGATATCGCCCAGGCGATCGGGTTCCAGCGCTCCTTCGAACTGGGCGGATCCTATCCGAACTCCGCGATGGGTACGATCGCGCTCATGAAGCAGACCCTCATGGACGCCGACTGGTACATGCGTGCCTGGGAAGCGTATGAAGCGAGCGGCCGCGCCTTTCTTCCGCCGGAGACCAGTGAAGCCCTTGCGGCGCTTGAAGACGCCGTGCACGGCAACCAGCCGGTCGTCTTCGAGACGGGAAGCGAGGAGGAGTACCTGCGGGCGCACGGGCTTGCCAACGAGTTCGGGCTGACCCCCTGGTTCCGCGGCAACGGTCTGGAATACCGCCTGATCGATGTGCTGCGCGGGCGCACCGATCCCCTCATCGTGCCGCTCGATTTTCCAGACGCGCCCGATGTGGGCTACCCGGGAGCGGCACTCGATGCCTCGCTGGCGGATTTGCGTCACTGGTACCTGGCTCCGACAAGTCCGGGACAGTTGGCCGAGGCCGGGGTCCGCTTCGCCATCACGACCGACGGGCTGTCGTCGCTCAACGAGTTCCTGCCCAACCTGCGGATCGCCGTGGCGCGGGGCCTCGCGGCGGACGACGCACTTGCGGCGCTCACTACAACTCCGGCCTCATGGCTCGGGATCGATCGCACTCACGGGACCATCACCGAGGGCAAGGTGGCCAACCTGGTCGTGAGCGAGGGTGACCTGTTCACCGAGGAGGCCACGGTCCGCGACGTCTGGGTGCAGGGAAGGGTCTACGGAGTCACCCGCCCGGCCCAGATCGACCCCAGGGGAAGCTGGGAGATCGCTTCGGATGACGAGTGGGGCTTCGACGCCGTCCTGGTGCTCGAGGGTTCGTTGAACCGGTTGCGCGGCTACCTCGACATCGCCAGCACCGGCCCGGAGCTTCCCGGCGGTGCGCGCGTCGATCTCGCTTCGGCCAGGGCGGTCGCGGAGACCGGCCGAATCGATGCGCGTTTCAACGGCGAAGTGCTCGGCTATCAGGGAATGGCGCTCCTTTCCGGCTCGGTGCGGGGCGACGAGTTCTACGGATGGACCTCGCTGCCGAACGGGGCGGACCCGTCCTTCCGCGGCACGCGTACCGAGGGCTTCGAGGGCCCGGAGCGCGGGACCGTGGCGATGGACGTGCCGGATATCGACCTTCCGTTCATCCGCCCGATGATGGACTACGGCCGCAGCTCGATCCCGGAACAGCCCGCCGCGGTCGTGGTGCGCAACGCGACCGTGTGGACCCAGGGCCCCGACGGCATCCTGGAAGGCGCCGATCTTCTGATTCGCGCCGGCACGATCGAAGCGGTCGGCATGGACCTCGACGCACCGGGTGGCGCCGTGGAGATCGACGCTGCGGGGAAGCACGTCACCCCCGGGCTGATCGACCCGCACATTCATTCGGGCGTCAGCGCGGTGAACGAGAGCGGCTTCGCGATCGTCCCCGAGGTGCGGATGGGCGACGTCGTCACGCACAACAACATCTGGATGTACCGGCAGGTGGCCGGCGGGCTCACCACGGCGCACATCAAGCACGGTTCCGCCAACCCCATCGGGGGCGAGAACGTGTTCGTCAAGATGCGCTGGGGTTCGCTGCCCGAGGACCTGAAGCTGGAGAACCCGCCCCGCACGGTGAAGTTCGCGCTGGGTGAGAATCCGAAACGGCGGCAGGGCCGCTACCCGGACACCCGCATGGGGACGCAGGAGATCATCCGCGACCACTTCATGGCCGCGCGCGACTACGAGCGGGAGTGGCAGCAGTGGGAGGAGACCGGTGAGGGACTGCCCCCGCGGCGGGACCTGCGCATGGAGGCGATCCTGGACATCCTGGACCAGGAGTTGCTCATTTCGTCGCACGGATATCGCGCGGACGAGTTCCTCGCGCTGGTTCGCCTGGCCGAGGAGTTCGGCTTCCGGGTCCAGACGTTGCAGCATGGGGTGGAGGCCTACAAGATCGCGTCCGAGCTCGCCGAGTCCAACGTGGCGGCCGTGGTCTGGAGCGACTGGGGCTCCTTCAAGCTCGAAGCATACGACGCGACGCTCTACAACGCCCGCATCCTGATCGAGGCCGGCGTCGTCACCTCGCTGCACTCCGACAACAGCGAGATCGCCAGCCGCATGAACTGGGAAGCTGGCAAGCTGCTGCGCACGGGGCTGACCCCCGAGCAGGCACTGTCGACGGTAACCATCGGGTCTGCACGGGCGATGGCGATCGACGATCAGGTCGGTTCGCTGGAGTCCGGCAAGGACGGCGACTTCGTGATCTGGAGCGGCGACCCGCTCTCGCAGTTCACGCGGGCCGAGGAGACCTGGATCGATGGCCGGCGCTACTTCTCGCTCGGAGAAGACGCGGCCATGCGGGACCAGATCGCACAGGAACGCACACAGTTGATCCAGGCCATCCTGTCCATCGAGGGCGGGGGAGGCGGCCGGAACGTTGAGACGGAGAGCAACTGATCATGACGACGACGCAACGAGGAACGATGAAGAGGATCTGGTCGCGGGCAGCACGCATGGCCGGTGTGGCCGTGGCGGTTCTGTGGGCGCTGGTTCCGGCAATGATCGGCGCCCAGGTACGGATGACGGTGCCGCCGCAATCCGAACCCGTGGCCTTGCAGGGAGCCACCATACACACCGTCACCAGCGGTGTGATTGAAAACGGTACCATCCTCCTGGAGAACGGGGTGATCACCGCGATCGGTACGGACGTGGACATCCCGGCCGGGGCCCGCGTGGTCGACGTCACGGGCAAGCATATCTATCCGGGCCTCATCGACGCTTTCAGCACGGTGGGGATCGCCGAGATCGGCGCGGTCGACGTCTCCAACGACATCAACGAACTCGGCGACTTCAACCCGAATGTGCGCGCGGACATCGCGGTCAACGCCGAGAGCCGTCACATCGGCACGACGCGCTCGGCTGGCGTGCTCACCACGCTGACGACTCCGGGCGGCGGACTCGTCTCCGGCATGTCGTCCGCGCTCGCTCTCGAGGGGTGGAGCTGGGAGGAGATGTCGATGCAGTCGGCCGCGGCGCTGAACGTGAACTGGCCGAACCCGAACCCTGGCCGGTTCCGGGGCTTCGGCGGCTTCAGGTTCGGCCCGCAGGAGGATCGGCCGAGCTACGAAGAGCAGGTCGAGCAGCTGAAGGACTTCTTCGGAGAGGCCCGGGCGTATCGCGACGCGGTCGCCGCCGGTGCGGAGGTGCGCAGTGACTCCCGTTACGCGGCCATGATCCCGGTCTTCGACGGGGAGATCCCAGTCGTGGTTGCGGCCGACGACGCGGCGCAGATCAACGACGCCATCACGTGGGCCCAGCAGGAGGGCCTTCGAATCGTCATCCGCGGCGGACAGGACGCCATCCACGTGGCCGACCGGCTGGTCGCCGAGGATATCCCGGTCATTCTGACGTCGACGATGGCCGCTCCCGGCCGCCAGTACGAGGGCTACGACGGCGCCTACTCGATGCCGGCGCGTCTCCACGAGGCGGGCGTGCGGTTCGCCATCTCCGGCGGTTCGGGGGCGCTGTATTCGAACAGGCTGCCCTTCGAAGCGGGCGTGGCCGTCGCCTTCGGGCTGCCCGAGGAGGAGGCGCTGAAGGCGGTCACCATCAACCCGGCGCAATTCCTGGGGCTCGACGACCGCATCGGCTCCCTGGAGCCGGGCAAGCAGGCGACCTTCCTGATCACGACCGGCACGCCACTCGACATGACGTCCGACATCGAGCAGGCCTATATCCAGGGCCGCGAACTCGACATGACCGACATCCAGAAGTTCTTCTTCGAGAAGTACATGGAAAAGGTCAGGCAGCAAATGCGGCGGGTGATCAGTTAGGCAGAGGCATTCTGGACGCTCGCACGCCGCCCTGACCAAGGGCCGCTCGGGTCCCGGGGTCCGGTGATGCCCGCCGCGATCCCGGGTACCGGGCGGCTCAGGGAGCTTGTCGGGGCTGAGAACGCGAGCACGCCGCAGGTCTTCCGGGCCAGGGCCGAACGGACTGGTGACGGCACCTTTCTGAAGTGGGGGGACTTGAGGTGGGGCTACGCCGAAGCCTGGGAAGAGATTCGGCGCTGGGCGGGGTTTCTGCG
>VXMI01000136.1 GCA_009841165.1 Gemmatimonadota bacterium
GTCGTAACAAGGTAGCCGTAGGGGAACCTGCGGCTGGATCACCTCCTTTCTGGAGTTTCGAGTAAGGGAGGCCCTCCACGGAGGGTCGCCCGGAAAGATTCTCAATGTCTACCCGTCCGCTTCTCATGACTTCTCGATTGTTCCTCTACTTCCCAGGGACCGCCTCTGTTCGGACTGGACGCGGGTCGCGACTGAATTCCCTCCATGAACCCGGACCGGCCCGATCTTCAGCCTGGGGATGAGAACCCCACCCGCGCCGGGTTCGTCGTGCTGGTTGGGCTTCCGAACGTCGGCAAGTCGACGCTTCTCAATGCTCTGGTAGGAGAGCACCTGAGCATTGCCACACCCAAGGCGCAGACCACCTGGCAGCGAGTGGCGGGAATCCGGACGGAGGATTCCGTCCAGATGATCTTCATCGACACGCCCGGGCTGATATCGAGCCGTCAACTCTTCCACCGGTCGATGGCAATCGAGACCGAGAGAGCCGTGGCGGAAGCCGATGTGGTCATCGGCCTGCTGGACGGCGGAGTACGGGCGTCGCGGGAGGAACTGGAGGGGTTTCACGATCTGCTCGCGCGCACGGCCCGTCCGGCCGCGCTCGCCGTCAACAAGGCCGACCTGCAGCGATTCGACCCTGCTTCCGCTGGGCGTATCGCCCGAGACCTCAAGTTGCCGCTCTACATCGTTTCCGCCCGAACCGGCTCGGGCCTCGAACCGCTGCTCGAGTTCGTCGCTTCGCAGCTGCCGGAAGGACCGTTCCTCTATCCCGCCGACCATCTCGCATCGGCACCGGCCAGGTTTTTCGTGCAGGAACTCATTCGCGAGTCGGTATTCGAACGCTATCGCCAGGAGATTCCCTATGCAGTGGCGGTCCGGATAGAAGAGTTCCGCGAAGGAGAGGATCCGGTCTACATCGCGGCATCCCTGCACGTGGAACGCAAGTCCCAGAAGGGAATGCTGATCGGGAAGGGGGGCACCGGAATCAAGTCTCTCGGGGCCGCAGCGCGGGCAAAGATCGAGCACTTTCTGGGACGACGCGTGTATCTTGATCTGTGGGTCAAGGTGTCGCACGGGTGGCGCCGCAGACGGAAGGGACTGGCGATGTTCGGCTATGTGGTACCGGATTCTGAGGCCTGAAGGCCAGGGGAAGCGGACCTGCCGGTTTTTGGTGGCGGGATTGGTGGTGCGGCTGCTCGCGGTGCTTCTGCTTCCGGGGCTGGCCGTCGCTTCAGGTACGCTCGGTGCCCAGGATGGAGACCCCGACGAGGGAGGGGGCAGCGAGGAGGCGCTCTTTCTGCTGCTGCCGGTGGGTGCCCAGGGGATTGGTCTGGGCAGGGCCGTGACGGCGCTTGCCAATGAGGAGGGAGCCTTCTGGAATCCGGCGGGACTGGCCGCGGAGACCGATCGACGCGTGTTCCTCTACCGGGGCGACCAGCTCGCGGGCGAGGCCACCGCCTTCAGCGTTCTCCTCCCCTGGCGCAGAGTGGGAACCTTCGCGCTCTCCTACCTCCTCCTCGACATCGGCGACCAGGATCTGAGGGACGAATTCGGGGACGTGCTCGGCGCCATTTCGATCCGGAACCATCTGGCGGTCGGAAGCTACGCCACCTCGCTCCCCTGGGGCATCGACGCCGGCATCAACATGAAACTGGTGCAGTTCCGCGTAGCATGCCGCGGCCAGTGCAACGACCTCGACACCAGGAGTTCCGCATACGCTCTCGACGCCGGCATCCAGGCACAGCCGTTCCGCGACATCCCGCTGCGATTCGGATGGATGCTCGCGCACGCCGGCACCGAGTTTCAGGTCGTCAACCAGGAACAGTCCGACCCGCTGCCCACCCGCGTTCGCCTCGCGGTCGCCTACGAGGCCCTCAACCGAATCGTCGATGAAGTCCCGATGGACCTGTGGGTGACGGTGGAGTTGGAGGAGCGGACCCGGAACCCCGGCTCGCCATCGCTCTACGCCGGAATGGACTTCTCCGCCGCCGGCCTGTTCCATCTGCGAGCCGGCTACGTCGCCGGCAAGTACGATCAGACGAACGGCGCGTCGGTGGGGGTCGGGTTCAGCGTCGATCGCTTCGATCTCAACTTCGCCAAGTCTCTTACCCGCTCGATGGTCACAGGTGAGAGCCAGCCGATTCACGTCACACTGGCCGCTACCTTCTAGCCGGGCCGTGGCGACATCCATGGCGATCCGCGCGAGATTCGGCCTGGGTCTGGCCGGCGTGCTCGCTGCGGCGGCCGCAGCG
This sequence comes from Gemmatimonadota bacterium, assembly GCA_009841165.1. Classification (GTDB taxonomy): domain Bacteria; phylum Gemmatimonadota; class Gemmatimonadetes; order Longimicrobiales; family Gaopeijiaceae; genus Bin94. The sequence goes on from VXMI01000136.1 coordinate 2,250, forward strand.
CTGCCCGGGAGTTTGCACGGGGCGCCGCAGTACTCCGGGTCCATCGTCCGGTCGCAGCAATCCGGGCTCCTGGGAGATGCCGTGGCGCTCTCGTCCACGCAAGCACGATTCCACGGGCGTTCCGGGACCCTACACGCATTCCCGCGCCCCGACACCGGTTCCCAAGGCGGCCTCGGGGAGGGCGAGGCCTTTCTGAACTCGCTGGTCGTGCCCGGCCTCGCCCAGTACCGGCAGCGGCAGCATCGCTGGATCGCCTACGCCGGTGCTGAAATCGTCTCGGCCGTGCTATACCTCGGGGCCCGCGCAGATGCACTCGGCCTCCGCGACGAGTATCGCGCGTTCGCCTGGTCGGCGGCCCGGTCCGGCTTCAGCACCGAGCCGCGCCAGGACGGGGACTTCGAGTACTACGAGAGACTCACGCGGTGGCCGACATCGGGACGATGGGATTCCGACTCGGCCCTCGAAGGGCTGCAGCCCGAGAACGATCCCGGCACCTACAACGGTTCCGTCTGGGCGCTCGCGATGGACATTTACAACCTGGATCCGGCGGCCCCGCAGGGGTCTCCCGGCTATGCCCGGGCCCTCGACTACTACCGGGAGAACGGATACGGCCCGCCCTTTCTGTGGACGTGGCGCCAAGACTCCGGCGACCAGCGCCACTTCGCCGGTCTGATCACGAGGAGCGACAGCCGCTTCCGCGACGCCCGGCTGGCCCTGGGCATACTGGTGGCCAACCACGTCTTCAGCGCTCTCGACGGTTTCATCACGGCCCGCCTGCGCGCGCTGCCCGATGTCGACGGCGTCGCCCTGACCGTCTCACTGCCAGCGCCCTGAACCCACCGGCGGGGGTCCAATTCATCGTGCCCCTGTCTTATGTTTCTGGAGGGCGGGCGGCACCGAATCCACCCGACCCTCCGTCCTCTTTCCGGCCATCCGCCCCGGCAACTCCCATGGGATCAGTACAAGATCAGACTCAGCGCCTGGAATCCGCCCGGCGGCGGATCGACGAGCTCCGGGGGTATCTTTGACATAGAAGCGAGGGGCAGCCGCGTTGCCGTCCTCGAGGATGAGATGGCTGCCCAGGGCTTCTGGGACGATCCCGACAAGGCACGGCGACTAATCGCCGAAGCCAATGGGCTGAAGGAATGGGTGCGTCCCTGGCAGGCGCTCGACCTGAAAGCCGGCGAGCTGGACGAGTTGAGCGAACTCCTGGCGGATGAAGACGATGCGGATCTGCGGTCGGAGTGGGAAGACGAGATGGTGACGCTCGAGGACGCACTCGGGCGTCTGGAGTTGAAGACGATGCTGGGCGGAGAGGACGATCATCGCGAGGCCATGCTCACCATCCATCCGGGGGCGGGAGGGCTCGAATCACAGGACTGGGCCGAGATGCTGTCCCGGATGTACATGCGCTGGGCCGAAAGGCGCGGCTACGAGCTCGAGGTGCTGGATCTCCAGCCGGCCGAGGAGGCCGGGATCAAGAGCGTGACGGTGGAGATCAGGGGTGACCACGCCTACGGCTATCTGAAGGCCGAGAAGGGGGTGCATCGCCTGGTCAGGATCTCGCCCTTCGACTCGCAGGCCAGGCGCCACACCTCCTTCGCCTCCGTGTTCGTGTACCCCGTGCTGGATGACGAGATCGAGATCGAAATCGACGAGTCCGAACTGCGGGTCGATACCTTCCGGGCATCCGGCGCCGGCGGACAGCACGTCAACAAGACGGACTCGGCGATTCGCATTACGCACCTGCCCACCGGAATCGTGGTTTCGTGCCAGCAGGAGCGCTCGCAGCACAAGAACCGCTCGACGGCGATGAAGATGCTGAAGGCGGCCCTCTACCAGCGGGCTCGCGAAGAGAAGGAAAAGGAGAAACAGGCGCTGGAGTCGTCCAAGACCGATATCGGCTGGGGCAACCAGATCCGGTCCTACGTCTTCGCACCCTACACGATGGTCAACGACCACCGCACCGAGGTCAAGAAGGGCGACGTGAACGCGGTGATGGACGGAGCGCTGGATCCGTTCATCGAGACCTACCTCAAGAGATTCGGCCGGGTGGACGGCAAGTGAACGATCAGCGTGACGGCGACCTCTCGCGAGTCATGAGAAACCGACTCGAGAAGCTGGAGAGACTGAAATCGATGGGCGTCGAGGCGTTCGCCTACTCTTGCGACGTGACGCGGCACGCCGCTCCGTCGACGGCCGCCTTCGAGAAGGAGGAGGCGGCGGGTGTTCTGCACGATGGCTATGGAGCGACCGGCCGCTGGGCGGGACGCATGATGGGTTACCGGTCGCACGGCCGGAGTGCCTTCGCGGACCTGGAAGACCACACGGGCCGGATCCAGATCTACTTCAAGCGCAACGTGCTCGGGGAGGACCTTTACTCCTTCCTCGACCTGCTGGATCTGGGAGACTGGATCGGCGTCGAAGGGCGCCTGTTTCGCACGCGCATGGGGCAGGTCACCATCCATGCGGAGGAATTCCGACTCCTCTGCAAGTCATTGCGCCCACTCCCGCTCGGGAAGGTGGAAGTGGACGGCGGTACCGGCAACAGAGTCACCCACTCCGGATTCGCCGACCGTGAGGCACGCTACCGCCAGCGCTACGCCGATCTGGCGGTCAACCCTGACGTCCGCGAGGTGTTCCGGACCCGCGCACGCATCATCACCAGGGCTCGGCGCTTTCTGGACGACCACGGCTTCGTGGAGGTCGAGACTCCAATCCTCCAGCCCCTCTACGGGGGAGCCTCGGCCCGGCCGTTCGTCACCCGGCACCTCGCCCTGGACCGTGACCTCTACCTGCGGATCGCGGACGAGTTGTACCTGAAGCGGCTCATCGTGGGGGGCATGGATCGGGTCTACGAGATATCCAAGGACTTTCGCAACGAAGGGATCGACCGGTTCCACAACCCCGAGTTCACGATGCTGGAGTTCTACCGGGCCTTCGCGGACTATGAGGACATGATGGACATGGTGGAGCGCCTCATGGTGGCACTGGCCGAAGCTGCGGGAGGGCATTCCGGATTCACCTACCAGGGTGCCGACATCACTCTGTCGCGCCCCTTCGCGCGGCTTTCCTTCGTGGAGGGACTTGGTGCCGCGCTCGGTCGGGATCCGCTGGAGATGGGAATGGAGTCGCTCAGGTCTCGCGCGGCGGCGCTGGGAGCCGACGACCTCGAGGGCGCGGGCCGCGGCAAGCTGATGGACAAGCTGTTCGGCGCGCTGGTACAGCCCTCGCTGATCCAGCCAACCTTCGTGATCGACCACCCGCGCGAACTGAGCCCACTCGCCAAGGCCAAGCGGGGGGTCCCGGAGCTCTCCGAGCGCTTCGAGCTGTATGTGGCCGGAGAGGAGCTGGCCAACGCGTTCAGCGAACTCAACGATCCCATTGCGCAGAGGGCCCGCTTCGAGGACCAGGCGGCGTTGGGCGCCGCGGGTGACGCCGAAGCACAGCTGGTGGACGAAGACTATATCCGGGCGCTGGAGTATGGACTCCCCCCGACCGGAGGTGTCGGAATCGGAATGGACCGCGTCGTGATGATGCTCACCGACCAGGCGTCGATCCGTGACGTGATCCTCTTTCCAACGCTGCGGAAGGAAGAATGAGGGAGCGGACGACTCCCACGTCGCGCACCCGTTTCGCGTGGTTTCTCGCGGGACGGTTCCTGGCGTCGCGCAAACGGGGCAAGCTTCTGTCGTTCATCACATGGATCGCGTTGGGCGGCGTGACCGTGGGCGTGACCGCGCTGATCGTCGTCATCGGGGTCATGACGGGCATGCAGAACGAACTGCGCGAGAAGATCCTGGGGTCGCTGCCGCAGTTGACGGTTCGACAGGCGGGGATGTCGTTGCGCCTCGAGGACCGGGAACGCGTGGCCGCGTTGGTCGAGGGCGTGGACGGAATCGTGGGTGCATCCGCGGTGGGATTCACCCGCGTGGGTCTGCTGGCCAACGACTTCGTGGACGTCATGGACCTGTACGGTGTGGATCTCGATGACCAGGGCCCCCCGATCACGCCGATGCACGACAGCCTCCGAACCGGGCGGATCTCGCTCAAGGGGAAGAAGGACGGCCCGCCGCCGGTGGTGCTGGGGGTCCAGCTGGCGAGTCGCATGAGTCTTCTTGTGGGAGACACGGTGACCGTAATCGCCTACGAGAACCTGAAGTGGAGCCCCAACGGCGATCCCGTGTTCCGTTCGGAGGACTGGGTCGTGTCGGGAGTCTTCTCGACCGGCATGTACGACTTCGATCTGCGTCAGGGGTATGCGGCGCTGGAAGATGTCCAGCGCTTGCTCGAGCTGGACGAGGACGTGGCGTCGATCGTCGGTGCGCGCGCGGATGATCCCTGGCGCGCGGATGCCCTGGCCGACTCGGTGCGCGACGCGCTGGGCGGCTGGCCCTACGTCGTCACCTCGTGGACGGAAGACAACCGCCAGCTCTTCTCGGCACTGAAGCTGGAGAAGCTGGCCATGGCGCTGATTCTCTCGCTGATCGTGATCGTGGCCGCGCTCAACATCGTCGGGACGCTGGTCATGGTGGTGGTCAACCGCACCCGGGAAATCGGGATTCTGAAGGCCATGGGGCTCACGCGCCGGGACACCCTGCGCGCCTTCATGTTTCAGGGAATGTGGATCGGCGTGGTGGGTACGCTGGTGGGTACGGCAACGGGCCTCGTTCTTGCGGTGCTGATCGGACGCTACGGGTTGATCCGGCTTCCGCCGGAGGTCTACTTCGTCGACCGGCTGCCGGTGGAGCTGACTCCGTGGGACATCACATGGATCGCCGGGGGAAGCCTGCTCATCTCCATCCTGGCCACCATCTACCCTGCGAAGCAGGCGTCCGCGCTCGAGCCGGTCGAAGCGTTCCGCCATGATTGAGGCGGCGGCCCCCTCGGCGGTATTGCAGGTGCGCGGCCTCCGGCGCTCCTACACGGGCGTGTCGGGGCCCGATCTCCACATCCTGCGAGGCGTGGACCTGACGCTGGATCGCGGCGAAGCGGTGGCGATCGTCGGAGCGAGCGGTTCCGGAAAGTCCACGCTACTGCACCTGCTGGGCGCCCTGGACCGGCCCACGGCCGGAACCGTGCTTCTGGATGGTATCGACATCGGAACTCTTGGCGACGAGGAAGCGGCCGCGATCAGGAACTTGCGACTCGGATTCGTGTTCCAGTTTCATCACCTGCTGCTGGATTTCACGGCTCTCGAGAACGTCATGGTTCCCGCGTTGATTCAGGGCGAGAGCTTTGCGGGAGCGAAGGAGCAGGCGGCCGAACTGCTTGACGAGGTGGGGCTCGGGGATCGCCTCGGCCACAAGCCGGGCGAGCTCTCAGGCGGCGAGCAGCAACGGGTTGCGGTCGCCCGTGCCCTCGTGAACCATCCGCTGGTGATCCTGGCCGACGAACCGACGGGGAATCTTGATACCGACACCAGCGAACAGGTTCAGGAGACCCTCTTCGCACTCAGGGATCGGTACGGAGTTGCGCTCGTGGTCGTAACGCACAACCGTCAACTGGCAGCGAGAGCCGAGCGGGTTCTGCGGCTTAGTCTGGGCGTGCTCGAAGATGTCTGAGCCGGCCAAGGTCTGTGACGGACAGGGTTGCGACAACCCGGCCGTGGTCCAGTTGACCCAGGTCGTGGACAACAAGTCGACTACCCAGTACCTGTGCAAGGAGTGTGCGCGGGCCAAGGGAATCAGCGCGCAGCCGCCGTCCAGTCTCGATGTCTCGGATTTCCTCGCTCAGCTTGGCGAGTCCGGCTCCTCGGAATCCGAGAGCGTCACGGAGCCCTGCAGCTTCTGCGCGATGACCTTCGACGACTTTCGGGAATCGGGCCGGCTTGGCTGTTCTCATTGCTACACGTCCTTCGAACCTCGTGTTCGTCGGCTGCTGAGCCGCATCCACGGGGCCGGCCAACACGCGGGCAAGGTCTACCTGCCGCCAGATCCCAGTTCCGCCGAGCTCGATCGCCGGATCGCCGGATTGCGGCGTAGCCTCCAGCATGCGATCGAGGCCGAGGACTTCGAACGTGCCGCCGTCCTCCGGGACCTCATCCGAGACCACGAGGCCGGACAGAGATGACCGAGGACTACTTCCTGATCCCGGACTTCGGTCTGGACTGGCTCGACGCCGGCGGACCCGAAGCGGACATCGTTCTGTCCACCCGGGTCCGGCTGGCCCGCAACCTTCAGGGACACCGCTACGTCTGCAGGGCGAGCGCCGGGGATCGCGAAATCGTGTTCAGGACCGTGGCCAGGGCGGTGAATCGCGGTGCGCTGCCTCCGGACACGGCCCTCATGCGCATGAATGAACTGGGTCGGAGAACCCAGCAGATCCTTCTTGAGCGACGCCTTGTCTCGAGCGAACTCATCGGGGAGGCCGCGCCGGACAGCGGGGTGGGCGTGGCGGTGTCCAGCGGCAACGCGGTGTCGGTCATGATCAACGAGGAAGACCACCTGCGGCTGCAGTGTCTGATGTCCGGGCTGAGGCTGATGGAAGGCTGGAACCGGGTCGACAAGCTGGACGAGGAACTCGGCGGTCTCCTCCAGCTGGCCTATCACCACGAATTCGGTTTCCTGACTTCCTGCCCCACCAACGTCGGCACAGGATTGAGAGCATCGGCCCTGCTTCATCTTCCGGGCCTGGTGCTGACGAAGGAAATCGAGCGGGCGCTGCGGGGGATCACCCAGGTCGGGCTCACCACGCGCGGTCTGTACGGCGAAGGTTCCGAGTTTGTGGGGAACTTCTTCCAGATATCGAACCAGACCACCCTGGGACAGGGCGAGGAAGATCTCCTGGATCATCTGAACCGCGTCGTGGCCACGGTCATAACCAAGGAACGGGAAGCCCGGCAGGTGCTGACCCGGGACGCGGGCGCGATCACCGAAGACAAGATCTGGCGCGCCTATGGACTGCTCCGCTACGCCCGGGCTCTCGACTACGTGGAGTTGATGAATCTGCTCTCGGGAGTTCGCTTGGGAGTATCCCTGAAACTCCTGCCGTCTCCCCCGGTATATTGGCTCAACAGGATCATGATCTTCTCGCAGGCCGCGCACCTTGCAGAAGCTGCGGGTCGGACGCTCTCCACCGAGGAGCGGCGCGCGCACCGCGCCCAGTACGTGCGCCAGGCACTGCGGGGGGAAAGCGGGTCCACCACTACCGATCCAGGCGTCTGATGGCGACCTTGTTAGGATGCGCGGGCGAGCCTGGAACGGGCGGTGGACGGACGAGTACCGGGCAAGGACGTGAAGAGGGCCGATCACCATGAACTACAATTTCACGGAACGTGTCCGCAAGGTTCTTTCCATGGCCCGGCAGGAGGCCATTCGCCTCCAGCACGACTACGTGGGTACCGAGCACATACTGCTGGGTCTCATTCGCGAGGGCGAGGGTGTGGCGGCCCACGTGCTCGGAAACCTCAACGTGGACCTGGACCAGATCCACGAGCGGGTGGACGAGTCCGTGCGAAGGGGCAAGGCGACCATCGCCCTGGGCGAACTCCCCTACACGAATCCGGCGAAGAAGGTGCTGGAGTTCGCGATGGCCGAGGCCCGCGAACTGAACCACTCGTACGTGGGAACGGAACACCTGCTCCTCGGGTTGCTGCGCGAGAGCAAGGGCATCGCGGCCCAGGTCCTCAACTCTCTCGGGGTCACGATCGAGGAGGCCCGCTCCGAGACGCTCAAGGTGTTGGGCTCCGACGTCAGTTCCGGAGGATCGACGGGGACCGGGGGTGGTGGAGCATCCGGTCCCTCGTCTCCCTCCCCCGGCCAGTCGCGCGGTGACAAGAAGTCCAAGACTCCGGCACTCGACCACTTCTGTCGGGATCTGACGGGGCTGGCCCGACAGGGCGAGCTGGATCCCATCATCGGACGGGAGTCCGAGATCCAGCGCATGGTGGAGATACTCTGCCGGAGAAAGAAGAACAACCCGGTACTGATAGGTGAACCGGGTGTCGGGAAGACCGCCATCGTGGAAGGCCTGGCGCAGCTGATTTCACGGGACGAGGTGACGGAGAGCCTTGCCGATCATCGGGTACTGGCCCTCGACATGGCCGCCGTGATCGCGGGTACCAAGTATCGCGGCCAGTTCGAGGAACGACTCAAGGCCGTCATGAATGAAATCACGAACAACCGCAACGTGGTGCTGTTCATCGACGAACTGCACACGCTCGTGGGAGCGGGGGCGGCGGAAGGGGCCATCGACGCATCCAACATGCTGAAGCCGGCATTGGCCCGCGGTGAGCTCCAGTGCATCGGCGCATCGACGCTCAACGAATACCGACGCCATGTCGAGAAGGACGGTGCTCTGGAACGGCGCTTCCAGCCGGTCATGATCGACCCTCCCACCGTCGAAGAGACCATCGCCATCCTCACCGGGCTGCGGGGGCACTACGAGGATCATCACAAGGTTACCATCCCCGACTCGGCGCTGTCCCAGGCATCCCAGCTCTCGGATCGGTACATCACGGATCGCTTCCTTCCGGACAAGGCGATAGACGTCATCGACGAGGCGGGCGCAAGGGCGCGGATTGCGAGCCAGGTCCCCCCGGCGGAGGTCGGAGAACTGCAGGAACAGCTGTCCGCCGTGGCGGACCGAAAGGAGAGCGCGATTCGGGATCAGGACTTCGAGCGCGCCGCACAGCTCCGTGACGAGGAGCGGGAGATCCAGCGCCGCATCCGCGACGAGAAGGTCGCCTGGGAAGAGGAGCGCCGACGGTTCCGCCCCGAGATCACTGCCGAGGACGTGGCGTTCATCGTCAGCCGCTGGACCGGGATCCCGCTGACTCGCATCCGTGAGGCGGAGAGCGCCCGGCTCGTCAACATGGAAGAGGAACTGCACAAGCGCGTCGTGGGCCAGCACGATGCCATCACGGCGATCTCAAGGGCCATCCGTCGCAGCCGGGCTGGACTCAAGGACCCGAATCGCCCGATCGGTTCCTTCATTTTTTCGGGCCCCACCGGTGTGGGCAAGACGGAACTCGCCCGCACGCTTGCCGAGTTCCTCTTCGCCGACAGCGAGGCCCTCATTCGGGTGGACATGAGCGAGTACATGGAGCGCTTCTCGGTCTCGCGTCTGATCGGTGCTCCACCCGGCTACGTGGGATACCACGATTCGGGAACGCTCACCAAGGCCGTCCGGCGCCGGCCCTACTCGGTCGTTCTTCTCGATGAGATCGAAAAGGCGCATCCCGACGTGTTCAACGTCCTGCTTCAGTTGCTCGACGAAGGGCACCTGACCGACAACTACGGGCGCCGGATCGACTTCAAGAATACGGTTCTGATCATGACCTCGAACCTGGGAGCGAGAAACATCGCCAAGGGCGGCCTCGGGTTCCAGCAGGCGGATCCCCGATCCAGCTACGAGGCCATGCGCGACAAGGTCAACGAAGAGATCAACCGCGCATTCAATCCCGAGTTCCTGAACCGGGTCGACGACACGATCGTCTTCCATCCGCTCAGCCGCGACCACATCGCCCAGATCGTCCAGATCATGCTTGGCGATCTCAGGGAGCGACTCACCGAGTCGGGACTCACGCTCGAACTGAGCCAGGGCGCGGTGGACTTCCTGGTTCGCCACGGATACGACGAACGATACGGTGCCAGGCCGCTCAAGAGGGCGATACGGCGCTTCATCGAAGATCCGCTGTCGGAGAAGATACTCATGGCCGAGTTCGCCGACGGTGACGAACTGGAGGTCGTTGTGTCGGAGGACGGAAAGGCGCTCTCCATCGGGGTCGCCTCTCCGACGAAGACGTGATCGGCCGCGGCGGGGTGGGAAGGTCCGATGCGCTTCACCTGCGGGTCGGCCTGCTCCTGGCGGCCGGCGTCACGCTCGCGGCGACCGCGGCTCCCGTGCGAGCCCAGAACCCGGGGGCCGGATCCCTGGTGCGCGTGGACTCGATCGCCGCACGCGGCAATGTCCGGCTTGCCGAGCAGGCCGTCACCGGCGTGGCGGGCATTCAGCCCGGCAGCCTGAACAGCGGGTACGACATCCAGCGGGCGATCAAGAACCTCTGGGCCACCGGCCAGTACGAGGATATTGCCGTCAGCGTGGACGGGTCCTCGGGGCGCAACGTGCTCATCATCGAGGTCGTGGAGAGACCGGTGACGAGGCTCGTGCGGATCACGGGGCTGGAATCGGTGTCCGAGGACGACGTGATCGAAGAGGCGGGCCTGCGGGAGAACGCGCCCCTGTCTCCTAACGCGGTGGCGAAGGCGGAAGCCTACATCCGCGAGGAGCTGAGGCGGAACGGGGTGCCCTTCGCCCTTATCGAGCGCAAGGAGGAGCCCGTTCCTGGTGAAGAGGGCAGGGTGGATGTCGTGCTCGAGGTCGACGAAGGACAGCGGGTCACAATCGCCCAGGTCACCTTCGCTGGAAACCGGCACTTCACCGACGACGAACTCCGCGGCGCGATGAGCACCAGGCAGGAGGGCTTCCTGTGGTTCCGCACCGGCGGCTACAACGACATCGACTTCGAGCTGGATCTGCTCGAATCGCTGCCCCGGAGGTATGCACAGGAGGGATACCTCGACTTCCAGGTGGTGGGCGACACGCTCATCGTCGACCCCGCAACCGGCAAGGCACGCCTTGAGATCAGTGTCGACGAGGGCCGGCAGTACCGTCTTTCGGACTTCGAGGTGGAGGGGGCCAACGCCTTCGAGACCGAGCAGCTGGAGGGGTATTTTACCGAAGAGTCCGGCGGCATCCTGTCAGCTCTCGGGTTCGGTGGGGACGATTCCGAGAGCGAGGCGGGAAGGGTGTTCGACGCGGTCGCGTTCGACGAAGCGGCGCAGAGGGTGCGCGAACTCTACCGCAACGAAGGATACCTCTACGCCCAGCTTGAGCCCTACTGGGAACGCACCGGAGACGAGGTTGCGGGACATCCGACGATCCGGGCGGGTTGGCGCATCCAGGAACAGACTCAGGCGTACGTCAACCGGATCATCATCGCCGGGAACGACTTCACCTTCGACCGCATCATCCGCGACAAGGTGTTCCTGCTCCCCGGTGACGTGTACAGCGAGGCCCGGCTGCTTCAGTCCTACCAGAACATCCAGTCCCTGGGTTTCTTCGAGTCGCCGATGCCTGCCCCGGACATCCGTCCGGACGAGGAGACCGGGGACGTGGACATCATCTTCAACGTCCAGGAGAAGCAGACCGGCTCACTCAGTTTCGGGACCGCCGTCGGCGGCGGGGTGGGGCTGTCGGGTTTTCTGGGCTGGGATCAGCCCAACCTCTTTGGCCAGGCCAAGATCCTGAACCTCCGGTGGGACTTCGGCCGCTACATCAACAGTGCCACGGTGAGCTTCACCGATCCCGCCCTGTTCCAGACGACGACGAGCGGCTCCGTGTCGCTGTTCAACTCGACCGATCGATTCTTCCAGTTCGCCACCGGACGCCGCAGGCGCATGGGTTTCACGACGCGGTTCGGCGTCCCGTTCCCCGGGTCGTTGCGTACCAGGGTGTTCGTGGGATACTCCCTGTCCCGAACCAGCTACGAGGCGTTCCGCAGCGCGGACGACACTTCGCTCTTCGGGTTGCCCCCCGGATTGCTCAGTTCCGTTTCGGTGGGGATCACCCGCCAGACGCTGAATCACCCACTCTTTCCCACCTCCGGCTCAATGCAGACCTGGAACGTGGAGTTGAACGGCGGGCCGCTCGGCGGGGCGGGAGACTTCATCAAACAAACGGCGCAGGCCCAGTGGATGATCCCGGTGGGCCAGCTCGGCGGCGAGGGGACCACACCCGGATCCGTGCAGTTCGCCATGGGTCTCCACGTGAGAGGGGGAGCGCTGTTCGGCGACGCGTCTCGGTTCCCCTTCGAGTCGTTCTGGATGGGAGGCGTGCAGTTCGGGCAGCCGCTCAGGGGCTACGACGAGACATCGATCACCCCCCGGGGCTACTTTCCGGAGCGGGGCGGGGGCATCCGCCAGATCGAACGTCTCGGGAACGCCTATTTTTCGACTACCGCGGAATTCAAGACAGTGATCAGCTCCAACATCGGTATCTCCGCGTTTTTCGACGCCGGCAACAACTGGGAAGGTCCGGGGCATCTCAATACCTCCAGGCTCTTCAGAGGCGCCGGGTTCGGCGTACAACTCGTAACGCCCTTCGGGCCGATTGGACTGGACTATGCATACGGATTCGACAAGGCCGAACCGGGCTGGCAACTGCACTTCAAGATGGGTCCCAATTTCTAGGAGAATTGATCTCATGAGCGTTTCCCGTTTGGGAATGTCCTGCATCCTGTTGCTCTGCTGCGTGGCATCGCTGAATGCCCAGGGGGCCCGGGTGGGGTATGTGAACTCCCAGCAAGTCCTCACCGAGTACGGTCCGGCGCAGGAGGCCCAGGCGGAGTTGCAGTCGGCCGCGCAGGAAGCCGACTCCGAGCTTCAGCTACTGGGTTCGGGCTTTCAGTCCGCTCTCGCTGAGTTTCAGCAGCAGGCGATGAGCATGACTCCCGAGGCCCGTCAAAACCGTCAGCAGGAACTGGCGAGTTCGGAACAGGCGATTCAGCGACGGCAGCAGGAGCTCGAGCTTCAGCTGGCACAACGGCAGCAGGAACTTCTTCAGCCGATCAACGACAGGATCACCGCGATAATCGAGGAGATCCGCGTCGAGGGGAACTATGCGGTCATTCTCGATGCGTCGTCGGGCGCGATAGTCGCCGCGGATCCAGCGTTGGACATTACACAGGACGTCCTAACCCGGTTGCAGGCGGCGGACACTCCCGGTTCGGGAGGGGGATGACGGTTACGTCCCGCGCCGGCGGCAATACGCTGACGCTGTTCCAGGCCGCGGAATCCACGGGCGGACGGGTAGTGGGAAGCGGGAACGCCGCATTCAGGCGTGTCTCCCCGGTGCACGACGCCGGGCCGGAGGACCTCGCACTCCTGACTGACCGACGCTACGCGACCGAGCTGCCCAACTGTGGTGCCCGGGCGCTGTTGGTGTCCGAAGAGCTGAGCATGCTCGAGGGGGGACCCGTGGACCGGCTGGTGGTCGCCGACCCACACGAAGCGCTCGTGACACTGCTGGCGATCCTGCACCCGGCGCCGACGCAGCGGTGGGACATCCACCCGTCGGCGGCAATCGACGGGACGGCCACGCTCGCGGGGCATATCTCCGTCGGTCCCAACGTGGTGATCGGGGCCGGTGCCACGATCGGAAGCGACGCCCGAATCGGCGCCAACTGCGTCATCGGCGAGAGGGTCGAGGTCGGGGCCGGAACGGTGCTGTTTCCGAACGTTACCCTCTACCCAGGGTGCGTTCTGGGCCAGCGGGTGATCGTCCACGCGGGGACGCGCATCGGGGTCGACGGTTTCGGCTACGTCCAGCAGGACGGGAAACACGCCAAGGTGCCGCAGGTGGGCGGTTGTGTCATCGAGGACGATGTCGAGATCGGCGCGAACTGCGCCATCGACCGGGGCTCGATCGGGTGCACCCGTATCGGGGCGGGTTCCAAGCTGGACAACCTGGTCCACCTCGGACACAACGTCGTCATTGGACGCAATTCGCTCGTCGTGGCGCAGGTGGGAGTCGCGGGATCCACGCGAACGGGCGATGGCGTCGCTCTCGGAGGGCAAGCCGGGCTCGTGGGGCACTTGAAGATAGGAGCCGGAGCAAAGATCGGTGCGCAGGCGGGGGTCATCTCCGACGTGGCTCCCGGGCAGGTCGTGTCGGGCTACCCGGCGAGGGACCACCGCAGCTACCTGAAGGCGATGGCGAGGCTGATGCGGCTGCCCGATGTGGTGAAGAGAATCGAACGGATCGAGCGGCACCTCGACGAGTCGGCCGCGGCGGCGTCGCCCGGCGACGAGTCGTCGTGAAAGCACGAGCGGCACCCTTTTTCGCATCCGTTTTACATTGTGGGAGCATGTTTCCCGGGATTCGAGGTCGATGACGAGCGAAAACCAGCGCACGATCGCGCAAGAGATCAAGGTCGCCGGAATCGGCATTCACTGCGGGGCGACGGTAGAGGTCGGCATCGCACCCGCCGCGCCCGGGGCCGGCATCGTCTTTCGGCGCACCGACATCGACGGTGCGGCGGACATACCGGCCCGGCTGGAGTACGTTGCGAGCACGGAACTCGGCACGGGGCTGGGGTCGGACGGTGTCGAGGTCCGTACGGTCGAGCATCTGCTCGCAGCGCTTGCCGCCCTGGAGGTCGACAACGCAGTGGTAGGCCTGGACGGGCCCGAGGTGCCGATCCTGGACGGAAGCTTCGCTGTGTGGACTCGAATGCTCCGAGACGCCGGGCTCGTCTCCCAGCCGGCCAGGTCGAAGGTCTTCGAGATTGGCAAGGCGGTCAGTGTGTCCGGCCGGGACGGACAATCCTATGCCGCGCTCCCGCATCGCGCGCTCCGAGTTTCGGCTACGATCGAATTCGACCACAAGCTGATCGGACGCCAGTACGGGGACTTCAGTCTGGACGGCGCCGGTTTCGAGAGGGAAATCGCGGCCGCCAGAACCTTCGGCTTCCATGAGGAAGCGGACGGCCTGCGCGCACGCGGGTTCGCGAGAGGGGCGTCGCTGGAAAACACCGTCGTGCTCGACCGCGATGGAGTGATGAACGGTGATCTCCGCTACCCGGACGAGTTCCTGCGCCACAAGGTGGGCGATCTGATGGGCGATCTGTCGCTCATCGGAGGGAGACTGCGGGGCCACATCGTGGCCGACCGACCGAGCCACGCCGGCAACGTCGCTCTGGCGCGCGCGATCGTCGCCAGTCAACCGGAGAAGACGGACGCGCCCGAAATCGACATCCGGCGCATCATGGAGTACCTGCCGCATCGCTACCCGATGCTGCTCGTGGACCGGATCCTCGAATTCGAACCCCGCAAGCGCATCATCGGCCTCAAGAACGTGACCATCAACGAGCCTTTCTTCCGGGGGCACTTCCCCGAACATCCGATCATGCCCGGGGTACTCATAGTCGAAGCCATGGCGCAGGTCGGCGGACTTCTTCTGATGGACGCCGTCGACAACCCCGAGGAGAAGGTCGTGTACTTCATGTCCCTCAACAATGTGAAATGGCGCCGTCCGGTCACCCCGGGGGACCAGGTGGTCTTCGAGGTGAAAATGCAGAATCTCCGGCGCCGCATCTGCAGGATGAAGGGGAAGGGAATCGTGGACGGGAAGGTCGTAGCCGAGGCCGAAATGACCGCCAGGATCGTCGACAGGTGAGGGCTTCCCGCACCGGAGAAGACGCGGCTGTCACCGTTCACGAGACAGCGATCGTGGATCCGTCCGCCGAACTGGAACACGGAGTCGAGATCGGACCGTTTGCGATCGTGGGGCGAGGAGTTTCGATCGGACGCAACACACGGATCGGGCCACGCGTGTTGATCGAAAAGGACACTGCCGTGGGCCGGGACTGCATGATTGCCAACGGTGCGGTACTGGGTACGGATCCTCAGGACCTGAAGTACGAGGGTGAGCGGACCTTCCTGGAAGTGGGTGATCGCACGGTGATCCGCGAGTTCGCCACCCTCAACCGGGGAACCGCGGCCGCCGGCAGCACCGTCGTCGGATCGGACTGTCTCCTCATGGCCTATTGCCACATCGCGCACGACTGCGAACTCGGCAATCACATCATCGTATCGAACGCCACCAACATGGCGGGCCACGTGACGATCGAGGATTGGGCGATCATCAGCGGACTGGTGGCCATTCACCAGTTCGTCCGCATCGGCGCACACGCGTTTGTCGGAGGAGGCTCCAGGATCCCCCAGGATGTTCCGCCCTACTGCCGGGCGGTCGGCAACCCGTCTCCGAGGCTCTACGGACTCAACACGGTAGGCCTGGAACGCCGCGGCTTCTCCCCCGACGTGCGTCGTCGACTGAAGAAAGCCTATCGCATCCTCTTCCAGTCCAACCTGAATCTGTCAGGGGCCCTTGCCCAGGTGGAGGCGGATCCGGCGCTCCGGGATCCGGAGGTGGGCTATTTCATTGACTTCATCCGCAAGAGCCAGCGCGGCATCATCACCTGAGCCACGGCGGCTCCGGGTCGCACAGCCCCGGATAGGTGTGGTAGGGGTCGGGGCGCTCGGGCGCCACCACGCACGCGTGGCCCGGGCATTGCCGCACGCGCGATCCGCCGGCGTATTCGACACGGATCGCGAACGCAGCGAGGCCGTCGGTCGAGAGTTCGGGGTCGCGGTCCGGCCCTCGCTCGAAGAACTGCTCGCGGTGAGCGACGGCATCGTGATAGCCGTCCCCACAACCGCCCACGAAGAGATTGCGATGGCGGCGATCCAGGCAGGCGTTCACGTCTTCGTGGAAAAACCGCTGGCCCCGGACGTGTCGAGCGCGGACAGAATACTGGCCGCCGCCCGGGACACCGGTGTCATCGTCCAGGTCGGGCACGTCGAGCGATTCAATCCGGCACTCGTGGCGGCACGGCCCCATATCGAGCGCCCACTCTTCGTGGAATCGCATCGACTCGCTCCGTTTACGCCACGCTCGCTCGACGTCGCCGTGGTTCTGGATCTGATGATCCACGATGTCGACCTGCTCTGCAGCCTCATCGGAAAGCCCGTCACGCGGGTCGCTGCGGTTGGCGTTCCGGTCCTTTCGCGCTACGTGGACATTGCCAACGCACGAGTGGAGTTCGAGGGCGGTGCCGTGGCCAATCTCACCGCCAGCCGCGTATCCATCTCGAAGGTGAGAAAGCTGCGCATCTGGCAGCGGTCCGGATACCTGTCGCTTGACCTGGCTTCCGGCAAGGGAGAATTCTACCGGCTGAAGGACGGCGTCTCCGCCCTGGATGGTGCCTCGATCCCCCGGCGCGTCCCGCCGCTGGCCGGACTGTCGGCGGTCGTCGCGCGGATCCCCATTCGCGGCGACGGCACCGAGCCGCTGGTTGCGGAACAGTGTTCCTTCCGTGATGCTATCGCCGGGCTGGCGCCGCCGCCGGTAACAGGCGAGGATGGACGCCGAGCGCTGCAACTCGCACTGGCCATTGAACAACAGATAGAGGACCATGTCGCTCATACGCGTTCGGCGTCGTCGTAAGCGGGACTGGATCGATACGAAGAAGGGGAGAAACCCCGGTACGCTCGTGATCCTGCTGGTCGTCGTCATCCTGATCATCTGGTATCTCGGGCGAGCCTTCTGACGGCGGTGGTTTCCCCGGCCGCACCCGGTTCATCACGCTGCCTCAGGGTCATGATCCTGGCTGGGGAAGCCTCGGGCGATGCCCATGGAGCCCGAGTGGCGGCCGAAATCCGCCGAAGATGGCCAGGGGCTGAGCTGGTCGGGCTGGGCGGTGAACGCATGGCCGAAGCGGGTGTGCGGATCCTGAGCGGCCTGCGGGACCTGTCCGTCATGGGATTCGCCGAAGTCGTGCACCGACTGGGGTTCTTCAGGCGACTGGAGCGCAGGTTGCGGAGACTCCTCAAGGCCGGACGCTTCGATATCGTCCTGCCCGTGGACTACCCGGGCCTCAACCTGAGGATCGCCCGGTACGCGGCGAGGCTTGGTGTTCCGGTGCTCTACTACATCGGACCCCAGGTATGGGCCTGGAAGGCCCGACGGGCCCGGCACCTGTCGCGCATCGCGAACGGGATCGCCTTGATCCTGCCATTCGAGCCCGAGCTGTACCTGACCCACGGCGGCCGGGCTGTCTTCGTCGGGCACCCACTGCTCGACGAATCCCCGAGCGGTGACCCCGAGGGGCTGGCGGAGGAGTTGGGACTGGATCGAGGCAGGCCGGTCCTCGCCCTTTTCCCCGGATCGCGCGAGCAGGAACTGGAGCGGCACGGACGCCCCTTCGCCGACATCGCGCGGGAACTTCAGCGGCGGGTCCCGGGTCTTCAGATCGTTGTGAGCCGGGTGTCGTTCCTGCCATCCGCCGCCTATCGCTCACTGCCCTTTCGCACCACGACGGACGCCCATTCCCTGCGGGCCCTGGCAACAGCGGGGCTGGTCAAGTCGGGAACCGGCACGCTCGAGGCGGCGCTTGCGGGAATGCCCTTCGTGGTGGCCTACGTTACCCATCCGCTGACCTATCTGCTCGCGCGACGGCTGGTGCGGGTCCCGTTCATCGCCCTGGCGAATCTTGTGGCCGGCAGAGGCGTGGTCCAGGAGTTCCTTCAGCACGACGTGACCACGCGAACGGTCACGGATGCGCTCGAACCGTTGCTGGACGAAACGTCCACCGCGAGGCACAGGGCAATTGCGGATCTGGCGGAGGTCCGAAGCGCTCTCGGCACCCCGGGGGCAGCAACCAGGGTCGTCGACATGATGTCTGAAATCCTGAACGAAACGGCGGCAGGCAGGCGCCGGGCTTCCGCGCAGAGGCCATGACGGAGTGGGCGCGCCGGACGGTTCGCGACTTCTGGGCCGCCGAACCCCCCGGCCTGGCGGCCCGTCTAACGGGCGCTCTGCTGACACCGGCGGAACTTTCCTTCCGTGCGACGGTTGCCATGAGGAATGCCTGGTACGACAACCGGCGCTCGCCGTCGACCCCGGTGCCGGTGGTTTCGGTAGGCAACCTCACGGTCGGAGGAACCGGAAAGACGCCCGTAGTGCGATGGTTGGCGGAGTGGCTGCAACGGACGGGTGCACGGCCGGCCATCGTCACGCGTGGCTATGGACGGGATGAGCTGGCTCTGTACCGACGCTGGTTCGGCGAGCACGCCGTTCTCGGGAACCGCGACCGCCGAGCCTGTGTGCGTGCGGCGGCGGACCGGGGCTACACGGTCGTGGTTCTGGACGACGGCTTTCAGCAGAGACGGTTGGCCCGCGTGCTGGACATCCTTCTCGTGGCGGTCGAGGATCCCATTCGCCCGAGAATGCTGCCGAGGGGACCGTACCGGGAACCTCCCGCGTCCGCACGGCGCGCCGCCGCAATACTGCTCACGCTCAGAACTCCGCAACGGCGGCGGGCGGCGGCCTGGCGCGAGAGGCTGTCGAAGGCGGCTCCCGGTGTACCTCTGCTGGACCTGGAGATCAGGATGGGCGGATGGACGGATCTCGGTGGTGCACCGGCGGCTCCGCCCCAGGGAGACGTTCTGGCCGTCTGCGCCATCGCTCGCCCCGGACCATTTTTTTCGGGACTCGGGGCGCTGCTCCCGGATGCGCATATCGAGCACCGGGCCTATGCGGATCATCATGACTACACCTTCCGCGACGTCTCGGCACTGCTCCGGCGACTGGGACAACGTGCCGTGGTGTGTACGGCCAAGGACGCCGTGAAGCTCGCCGCGTTTCCGGAGCTGGCGGGGCGATGCGTCGTCGCCGGATTCGATGTGGTGGGCGACCCCGCGGAACCGCTTCGCCGCGCTCTCGCGGAGGTGGTGGAACAGTGATGCACGTATCGATCGTCGCGGTGGGCAAGCCGGGCGGCCTTTCACCCGCAATCCGGGACTACGAAGCGCGCGCGGCGCGCTACTGGCGCTTCGAGGCCGTGGAGGTGGCACAGGCCCGTGGCAGGGCCGCGGCGGAAGTGATGCGCAAGGAGGCGGGCAGCATCAGGAGGCGCTTGCGAACCGGGCATCTCCGCGTCGCCGTCACCCGGCGGGGATGTCGGATGTCCTCGCCGGAGCTAGCTCGCTGGCTGGAGAGATTGGTATCCGGGCCGGAACCGGGCGTCCATTTCATCATCGGAGGAGCCTTCGGCCTCGACGCACGACTCCGCGAAGAATGCGATCTTTCCCTGTCCCTCTCCCCGTTCACGCTGCCTCACGACATGGCCCGCGTGGTGCTGACGGAACAATTGTACCGGGCAGGGACCATCCTCAGGCGCGAACCCTATCACAAGGGAACCGAATGAACGGGCGACACGAAATGAGGGCTGGATCCGAATGAAACGGGATCCCCCGAAGCGGGAGGCTGCCATCCCGTGGTTCCGCGATTGGTTCGGTCGCGAGTACCTGGCCCTGTATCCGCACCGGGATCGTGCGGAGGCGCGCCGCGCAGTGGCTCTGCTGCACGGAACGCCCGGATTGAAGCCCGATGCGCGCGTCCTCGACCTTGCCTGTGGGGCGGGGCGCCACCTCGCCGAGTTGTGCCGCGTGGGATACCGTCCCGTGGGGCTCGACCTGTCCGTGCCGATGCTCGACGCCGCGCGCAAGACCGCCCGCGCGGCACCATTGACACGTGGTGACATGCGGCACCTTCCGTTCCGGGCCGGCGCATTCGACATCGTCACATCGTATTTCACTTCGTTCGGCTACTTCGCCGACGAACTCGATGACCTTAGCGTGCTGCGCGAAGTGCGCAGGGTGCTGGACGCCGGAGGGTGGTTTCTCCTCGACTTCATGAACGCGCACCACGTCGTCGCCAACCTTCGGGAGCGGGACTACCGCAACGTTTCCGGGTGGGATGTGGTGCAGGAACGGCGACTGGTGGAGCAGGGGAGGATCGTCGAGAAGAGAATCACCATCCGGGATGCGGGCGACGCCCCACAAAAGGAATTCGTGGAGCGCGTGCGCCTGTACCGCCCCGAAGAGCTGGTGCACATGCTCGCGGAGACCGGCTTCGTGCCCGGACCCAGATTCGGCGGCTACGACCGATCCGGGTTCTCCCGCCTCTCACCGCGGTGCATCGTCATGGCGGCGGCGTCCTGATGCGACTGCTGCGGAGACCCCTGGGCGGCTCCCGGCTCGTTCGGGACTATCTGAGCGGAACCGCAGCGGCCGCCTCGCTCTACCGGGGGTCGCCGTTCCGACTCGCGACCTACCGCGACAAGGCGAAGGACCTGGAACGGACCACCGGGCCCGACGCGATCGCCCGGGTGGTCTCCATGATCAAGCCGGTGGGGCCGGCGGCGGAAGAGGCGTTGCGGACCGTCGCACGGGACAATGGGTACTTCGTCACGACGGGCCAGCAGCCGGGGTTGTTCGGAGGGCCGCTCTACAGCCTCTACAAGGCGCTAACGGCGGTGCGCCTGGCCGAGGTGCTGGCGGCGGAACTGGCCCGTCCCGTCATGCCGCTGTTCTGGGTCGCTTCGGAAGACCACGATTGGGAGGAGGCCAATCACACGCACGTCGTCGATGCGTCCAACGCACTCCACCGCATCGCGGTCGGCCCCGGACCGGTGCGCGCCGGGCGGCCACTTGGCCGCATGCGGGTTGGCGACGGTATCCACGATGCAGTAGGACAGTTGGCCGGCCACTTCCCGCGTAACGACTTCCACACCCGCTACATTGATCTGGTTCGCGAGACCTTCCACCCCTCGGCCACGATGGCCTCGGCGTTCTCCGGCCTAATGACCGAACTGCTCCGTGACACCCCGGTGGGTCTGGTGGACGCGGCCGATCCGGTCCTCAAGCAGGCCTCGCGGCCACTGCTCCGAGCCGAGGCCGAAGACCCGGCAGACTCGGAGACCGCAATCAGCCGCAGTTGCGACGATCTGACGCAGCGGGGCTACCACCACCAGGTCCCCTACATCGCCGGCGCGACCAACCTGTTCCTAGACTCGGTGGACGGCCGCGACCGCGTGCAGCGCGGTGCCGGCGGATTCGAGCTGAGGCGGACCGGCCGAACCATTTCCCGCGAGGACTTTCTGGCGCTCATCGACGACGCGCCCCAGGGCGTGTCGCCAAATGTCCTTCTGCGTCCCGTCGTGGAGAGCTTCGTCTTCCCCACGCTGGCCTATGTCGGAGGACCGGGCGAACTGGCCTACTTCGGTCAGCTGGGGCGCCTCTTCCGGCGCCACGGTGTAGGCATGCCGGTCGTGGTGCCTCGCGGGTCATTGCTGGTGCTGGAGAAGAAAGTGGTGCGCGTAATCGAAAAGCACGGACTGGAGATCGACGAACTGCGAGAAGGAAACGCTCTGCTGAGCCGCTTCGCGCGCGATCAGGTGCCGGAGGGCGTCAGCGGCGCGGTCGCAGCCTGGCGGGGCGCCGTCGAGTCGTTTGCAACCGAACTGACGGGCACCGTCAACGGCATCGATCCGGTCCTCAAGGGCGCCGTCGCAAAGGCGCGCAACTCGGGGCTGGCCGCCCTGGGCGCACTGGAGAAGAAGATCGTGAGGGCGGTGAAACGCAGCAGCGAGGTCACCTGGAACCAGATCACCAAGGCGCAGGTCAACCTGTGGCCCGCGGGCAAGCCGCAGGATCGCGTTCTGGGGCCGCTGCAGTACCTGATGCGCTACGGCGACGAGTTCGTGTCGATGGCACTCGGCGAGATCCGGGTGGAACTCCATTCCGGGAAGTCGTAGGATTATCGCATGTTGGCATCGGTCTTCGTCCTGATTCTGCTGATCCCGATCCTGGCAATCTTCCTCGATTCCGATCTGGGCAAGGCGCTCGCCAAGAGGCTCGAGCGCGGGCAGCGCAAGGGCGGCAACGAAGGAATGCACGAGAGGATGGTCTTTCTCGAAGGCGAACTGGACCGCCTGGCGCGCGACGTCGAGCGTCTCGAAGAAGAGAGCCAGTTCCTGCACAAGCTCCTCGACAGACGCCCCAGGACCGGTTCGCTGCCCCCCGGCGATTCGGCCGACCCCTGACCGGACGCGGCCCGTGGCAGCCCGCAGGGTAGCAGCGGGGATCCTCGTCAGCCGCGTACTGGGGCTGGTGAGGGAGAGCGTATTCGCCCACTACTTCGGCAACGGCGCCCTCGCGGACGCGTGGCGGGCCGGGCTGCGCATCCCCAACGTGATTCAGAATCTCCTGGGGGAAGGGAGCCTGAGCGCCTCATTCATCCCCGTTTACGTGCGTCTGTTGGAAGAGGGAAAGGAACGGGAAGCGGGGAGGGTCGCGGGCGCGGTGCTGGGACTTCTGTGTCTCGTGGCGGGCCTGCTCGCCGCGGCCGGAGCCTGGAGCGCTCCGTTTCTGGCCGCCATCGTCGCCCCCGGCCTCGCGGACGACCCCAGGGCTGTCCTGGTCTCGCTGCTGCCCATCCTCTTCCCCATGGTGGCCCTGCTGGTGGTGTCGGCGTGGGCGCTGGGGATCCTCAACAGCCACCGCCGGTTCTTCGTGTCGTACGTGGCGCCGGCGCTGTGGAACGTCGCGATCATCGCCGCGGTCCTGGCGGGCGCGGCGCGGGGCCTGATGGGGCTGGACCTGTTGCTCGCCATGGCGTGGGGAGCGCTAGGCGGCGGAGCGCTGCAACTGCTCTTCCAACTGCCCTTCGCGGCACGACATCTGAGGGGTGTGGTGCCTTCGTTCGGCCGGGGCGTAAATGCCGTGCGGGAAGTGGTTCGCAACTTCGTCCCCCTGGTCGCGGCGCGCGGCGCGGTGAACCTGAGCGCCCTTCTCGACGTGTTCCTCGCCTCCCTCCTCGCCGAGGGGGCGTTGAGCATGATGGGGTATGCCCAGCCCCTCTACCTGTTGCCGATTTCCCTCTTCGGGATGTCCATTGCCGCCGCCGAACTACCCGAGTTTTCGCGCGACCGCGTTGCGGGACTCGAGGCGGTGGGGAAGCGAACCAGGGACGCGGTCACCAGGGTGCTTTTCTGGTTGATCCCTTCGGCGATCGGCTACGTGTTCTTCGGAGACGAAGTCACCGCATTCCTTCGGATTCTGCCTTCAGGCGCGTTCGGTGCCGGTGACGCCGCCGCGGTGGGCATGCTGCTCGCGGCGTTCGCGGTTGGACTCCCCGCATCCGGAACCTCGCGTGTCATTTCCTCGGCGTTCTACGCCCTCGGCGAAGCGCGGACGCCTGCACGGATCGCGTACCTGCGCATCGCGGTCTCGGCTCTGGTCGGGGTTGCGCTGATGTTTCCCCTGGACCGCTGGATCGTCGGCGGATTCGCGATGGGGGCCGCGGGTCTGGCGCTGGGCTCGACGGCGGGTGCGTGGCTGGAGCTGTACCTTCTCGACCGACGCCTCGGGCAGCGGCTTCCTGGACCGGTCCTCATCGGCGGCCCCGTACGGCGCTGCCTGGCAGCCGCGGCGATGGCCACGCTCGCAGGTTTCGGAGCCGGTGCGCTGGCCCCCGCCGTGCACCCCCTCGTTTCGGCCGCGGCCGTACTGCTCCCCTTCGGGCTGACTTACCTGGCCGTCACCGGCGCCATGGGGGTATCGCCGGTGAAGCTGCCGCGGTGGGGACGGTGATGGGCGGGATACCGTTCGACGCGGTCTCCGTGCCGCGGCTGCCTCTCGCGCCGGGCGTTTACATGTTCAGAAGCGCCCGGGGCGAGATCCTCTATGTCGGCAAGGCCAAGTCGCTGCGCCACCGCGTCCGCTCCTACCTGTCGCAGGCAAAGGACGCCACCCTCAAGACACGCGAACTCGCGCGGCAGGCGGCGGACATCGAGACGCTGGTCGTTGGCACCGAGGCGGAAGCCCTCATCCTCGAGGCCAACCTCATCAAGGAGCACCAGCCCCGGTTCAACATCCAGCTGCGGGACGACAAGAAGTACCCCTACATCAAGGTCACGACATCCGAACCTTTTCCGCGCATACACGTTACGCGCCGCATTCGCAAGGACGGTTCCCGGTACTTCGGACCATTCACGTCCGTCGGCCGCGTGCGGCGCGCACTGGAGGTCGTGAAACGAAACCACGGGATCCGCTCCTGCCGCTACGATCTCCCGGCGGAGGCGCCGTCGCGTCCCTGTCTGGACCACCACATCGGCAGGTGCGCCGCCCCGTGCGTGGGACTCCAGTCCCGCGATGACTATCGCTCGCAGGTGGACGGGGTCGTGCGGATCCTGTCGGGCGACGTCGCTGCCGTTCAGGTGGAAGTCGAGACCGAGATGCGTAAAGCATCCGATTCCATGGACTTCGAGAGAGCGGCGCAGTTGCGCGACGTTCTGGCAGGACTGGACGGAATCGCCCGGCAGCAGCGCGTCCAGACCGTTGGCGGCGGCGATCAGGACGTCATCGGCCTCGCCCGGGACGGGCCGCTGAACGTGGCCTCGACGCTCCGCGTGCGCGACGGTGTCCTGATCGGCCGCGACACGCATACGATGACCGGAGCAGAGGACGTGTCCGACGCCGAACTCATCGCCAGGTCCCTCGCCCACGCGTACCTGTCGGGCGGTTCGAGCGCCATCGAGCAACTGCCGCGCGAGGTGTTGTTGCCGGCCGACTTCACGGATCGCCAGCTCTTCCAGGACGTGCTCACCGCCAGGGCCGGGCGCAGGGTCCGGCTGCACGTCCCGCAGCGGGGCGCGAAGGCCCGGCTGATCGATCTGGCGGTCGCAAACGCCCGCCACGTGCTGGACGACCGGGTGAGGAAGGGACAGACGGGCGGACCGGGCACCGACGAAGTGCTCTACGAACTTCAGGACTTCCTGCGCCTGAAGGTCGTGCCCAGGCTGATCACGTGTTTCGACGTCTCCCACATGCAGGGCGCCGAGACCGTGGCCAGCGCCGTGACGTTCCTCAACGGAGAGCCCCACAAGGCCGGCTATCGCCACATGCGGATCCGGGGCGAGTGGGGCAATGACGACTACCGCTCCATGGCCGAAGCCGTGACCCGCTATTTCCGGCGGGCAGCGAGCGAGGGCGGTCCGTTGGCCGATCTGGTGGTGATAGATGGAGGAAAAGGCCAGCTGTCCGCCGCGCGGCAAGCTTTGGAAGCGCTTGAACTCGGCGACATCACACTGGCGGCGCTTGCCAAGAGGGAAGAGAAGGTGTTTCTGCACGGTCGCCGCACCTGGCTGCGGATCCCGAGAACCGCCCGCTCCCTGCACCTGCTCCAGAGGATTCGCGACGAGGCCCACCGGTTCGCCGTGCACTACAACCGCAAGCTGAGATCACGCCGGACCGTGCGCTCCGAGCTCGGGGACATCCCGGGCGTCGGCCCTCGGCGGCAACAGGCCCTGCTTTCGCGTTTCGGTTCGCTGAAGGCCGTCAAGGGAGCAACGGCTTCCGAAATCGGCCGCATCCCGGGCTTCAGCGAGGCCATGGGCGTGAAGATCCTCCACTACCTGACGAGTCGCACCGGCTGATCCGGCGGCCGTGCATCGCCCGGCCCCAGCTCCGGCCCGCCACGCCTCGGCGTCGCTTCGCCCCGGTCCGCAACTTTCCGCCTTTGACCCGGTTCAAGGTCGCCAATACATTTCCAGACGCGCTTGGCGCCGCCCCTGCCGGGGCGGGGCAGTCTCGGGGTGAACGACCCAAGGAGGAACGTTGTGATCAATTCCAGGTTAGGACTCGCACTGGCCGTTGCCGGTGCCGTAGTGTTTTCCGGCTGCGCCTCGGGCGGCGGTGGTGGTGGTGGTGCAGGCGGAGACGCCCCGGGCGAAAACGACTACACGCGGAGCGCGGAACTGTACCTCACCCAGGCCCAGAGCCTCGGGATGCCGGAGCGGTACACGGACGCGCTGAACGCCGCCATGAACTCGATCATGGACGATTCGACGAACGCCCGCGGCTACTTCCTGGCCGCGAGGGCGCAGGTCGGTCTCGCGGACTATGTTGCCGCCGACACCCTCTTCGACGTCGCCCTCGAGCTCTACCCCGGCTATGACCAGGAGATCAGGGTCGAGCGCGAAGGGGCGTGGATCACCCTGTTCAACGAAGCGATCGGGCCCCTGGACGCCGGGGACAACGACGAAGGGATCCGGCTGCTCGAGGCCGCCGAAGTGGTCTTCAACCGGCAACGCCCGGAAGCGCTGATCAATCTCGGGGTCACCTACAACAACGCGGGACGCCCCGACGACGCCATCGCGGCCTATGAAGCCGCGCTGGAAGTGATCCGCGGACCCGCCATGGAAGCGGCCGACAGTGCGACGGCGGTCGACTGGCAGAGCCGGGAGCAGAGCGTCACAATGAACATGGCGCTGCTCCTCAGCAATGCGGAGCGATACGACGAGGCGGCTGCGGCCTACGAGGCCTACCTCGCGTCCAACCCGAGCGACATGTCCGCCCTCGCCAATCTGGCTTCGGTGCTCTCCCAGGCGGGACAGGCCGACTCCGCCCAGGCCATCTACGACAATCTGCTCTCCGCGCAGGGCCTGGGGATGCGCGACTACTTCAACATCGGGGCGGGGCTGTACAACGCCGAGGTTTACGATCAGGCCGCGGAAGCCTTCAGACACATCGTTGATGTCGCGCCGGAGAACCGTGACGCGGTGTTCAACCTCGCGCAATCGCTCTACGAAGGCGAAGACTGGGAAACGCTGATTCCGATCGCCGAACAGCTCGTGGAACTGGACGGTTACAACTACGACAGCTACCTGATTCTGAGCCGTGCCCTGCTGATGTCCGGGAGCGGCGAGGCCGCCCAGGAAGTGTACAACGTGGGTGAGGGGCTCGCCTTCCAGCTCGCGAACACCCAGTTCCAACCGCGGACCGATGGCGCTTCGGTCGTGGGAGAGTTCGTCAACAAGACGCTGGAAGCGGGCACTACCGTGACGATCCGGGTGCACTTCAACGGCATGGACGGCGCCGAGATCGGGACGACAGACATCCGGGTGGACGCGCCTGCCCAGGAGGCGGCCGAGCTCTTCCGTGCCGACTTCTCCAGCAACGAGGAAGTCCTCGGATACTACTACGAGGTGATCAGCCCGAACTAGAGACGCCGCCGCCTCGGGGTTTCCCGGGCAATCCCCGCGGGAGTAGCTCAGTTGGTAGAGCATCAGCTTCCCAAGCTGAGGGTCGCGGGTTCGAGTCCCGTCTCCCGCTTTGTTCGTCCGTTGGCGCGAAACCGGCGGCGCGCGTACCTTATGGGCGTGCGGTCTCGTTCACTTCAACCGTGGGGGTAGCCATGCGACGCTTTACTTTCTTGCCCGTGCTGCTGTGCCTGACTGTGGTCGCGCCGACCGGGGCGCAGACCCCCGCCGATGAACTCGAACGCAGGATTCTTGACGCCGATATGTCGGCGGACTTCGACGTGCTCCTCAGAGGCTCGTCGGCCGCGAGATTGCTCGGGCGCTTCTCCCAGGCCGAGGCGCTGATGGAACGCGCCACGGCGGCGCTGGACCAGGCCACGAACGCCTGGGTGACCGAGAACATCTTTTTCGCTCTGGCATCGGGACGGGGCGCCAACGGAATGCAGCGCGCCTTTCGCGAGGCTCAGAGGCGCATACGCATGTCTCCCCAGCAGATCGCGTCGGTGACCAGCAACTTCCCTTCATTGTTGATCGGAGGGGAGTACGACGAGATGATCCTGAGTTTCAGCGAAGATCACTCCGACCCGGCCTACCGTTGCGCCTGTCAGGCTGAGAAGGCGTGGGTGCACCGGGTCGCGGGCCGTCAGCACGAGTCCCGCATTCTCTGGGGAGAGCTCGTCGCTGCGTGGGACCGGAATCCGCTCGAGTTCGACAACCCCGACGCCCAGGCCGAATGGCAGGGCCAGTACGCGCGCAACCTGGCACGCGCCGGCAGAACCGCGGACGCCATGGCCGCGCTCGATAAGGCGATGTCGATGGACGTCAGCGACGAAGCCCGGCCCAGCGTCCAGCGCCGGTGGGCCCAGGCGTACGCCGAACTCGGGAACGTGGACCAGGCCGTGGCGTTGCTCGAGCCCCTTATCGCCAGCTCGACGCTGGTGACCGTCAACAGCCTGGCCACGCGCTACACCTGGGAGCCGGTTCGCAACAACATCGTCTTCCAGGAGATGCTCTCCCGAAACCGGTGAGCGTGCAGCAGCGCACACCGGCACACTAGCGGAGAGAGCCATTTCCCGGCTCAAAGCCGAGGCGCAGGATCGTGGTGCGTATAGGAGAAATCGGGGCGGGTTCGATCGCCGAGGCGCTGGAACTGCGCATCGGGACGCGCATCCTCACGGTAAACGGCGCACGCGTGCGGGACAGCATCGATTTCCACTTCCTCACGGCCGAGGAGGAGATCGAGCTCGAGGCCGTGGATCCCGAAGGAACCCGGCTCGTCTGCGAGATATCGCGGGATCCGTCGGAGAGCCTCGGCATCGTGCCGGCCCGAGACACGATCCGCGAGTGTGCGAACGAATGCGTCTTCTGCTTCATCGACGGCAATCCGCCGGGCGCGCGCGATCCGCTGTGGCTGCGTGACGACGACTTCCGGCTGTCGTTCACCTACGGGAGCTACGTCACGCTCACCAACCTTGGGCCCCGCGGCCTGCAAAGACTGGTGGAACAGCGGATTTCGCCCCTCTACGTCAGCGTCCACACCACGAACCCCGAACTGAGGGTCAGGCTCCTCAAGAACGACCGCGCCGGGCTGATCCTCGACCAGCTTTCCGAACTCCTGTCGGGCGGCCTGGAGCTGCACACGCAGGTCGTCCTGTGCCCGGAATGGAACGATGGCCTGGAACTGGACCGCACGATCCGTGAGCTGTACGCGCTCGGAGACGGCGTGCTCTCCCTCTCGGTCGTCCCGGTGGGCCTCACCCGCTACAACCTCGGACGCCCGGTACGCCTGTTGGACCGCCGCGAGGCAGAGATGGCGATTCGCCAGACCGAGGGCATCCGTGCGAGGGCGATTCGAGAGCGGGGGCGACACTGGTGCTACGCCGCCGACGAGCTGTTCCTGATCGCCGGCCAGGACGTGCCGGCGGCAGGATACTACGACGACTGGCCGCTTCGGGAGAACGGCGTAGGGGCGGTCCGCACGCTCGTCGACGCGTTTCACGCAAACAGTGAGAGACTCGTTCCGCTCGCCGGCGTCGACAGGGTGCGCATCGTGACCGGCACTTCGATGTCGCAATACTTCCTGGACTTCGCCCCGGTGGTCGCCGCAAGGATGGAGTGCGCGGCAGAGGTCGTGGCGGTCGAGAACGGGTACTTCGGGCCATCGGTGACCGTGGCGGGACTACTCCCCGGAACCGACATCCTGGAGAGCCTGCGGGACCCCAGGCGTGGCGACCTCGTGCTGCTCGCCGCCACGGCTCTCAACGACGACGACGTGTTCATCGACGGCGTGACCCTCCGGGACGTGAAGGGGAAGCTGGCACCCGCGCGGATCAGTGCGGGCCACGAACTCGTGGAGGCCCTTCTCGCAGGACATGCCGGCGACACCCCACATGTCCGCGCCGGCGGGAGTGGCCCGACATGAGCCTTCCCGTGGTGGCGGTGGTGGGCCGCCCCAACGTCGGAAAATCCACGTTCTTCAACCGCGCGATCGGCCGGCCCGTCGCCATCGTGGACGACGCACCCGGGGTGACCCGGGACCGCAATTTCGCCCGCGCGGAGTGGACCGGCAGGCCATTTTTCGTGGTCGATACCGGAGGCGTAATCGAGGGTTCTGACCGCACGATCGATCGGCTGATACGCGAGCAGGCCATGACAGCCGTGGAGGAAGCCGATGTGGTCCTCTTTCTGGTCGACTCCAGGACGGGTGTGCATCCCCTCGACCAGAGACTGGCGGAAGTCCTGCGCAGAAGTTCCAGGCCCGTCCTCCTGACCGTCAACAAGGTCGACAATCTCCCGCTCGAGCGCACTCACCTGGACTTCTGGGAGCTGGGAATGGGTGAGCCGCACCCGGTGAGCGCGATCTCCGGCCGGGGATTCGGAGACCTCTTCGACAACATGCTCGCACTCCTTCCAGAGGAAGAGGAAGACAGCCACCGCGGCGACCTTCGCGTCGCGGTCATCGGAAAGCCGAACGCGGGGAAGTCCACGCTCGTCAACCGGCTCTTCGGAGAGGACCGGGTCGTGGTGAGCGAGGAACCCGGCACGACCCGGGACCCCGTCGACCTCACGATGAGGTATCACGGACTGGATCTCACCTTCATCGACACCGCCGGGCTGCGGCGTCACGCCCGCATCAAGGACTCGATCGAGTACTACAGCAGCCTGCGTACCGCCCGGGTCGTGAGGGAAGCGGACGTCTGCCTCGTCGTGATCGACGCGGCCGAAGGCCTGCACGTTCAGGACATCAAGGTGGCGGAGACGGCCTGGGAGGCCGGGTGCGGCGTGGTCGCGGTCTGCAACAAGTGGGACGCAGTCGAGAAAGAGACGGGGACGGCCGCGGCCTTCCAGCGAGAGGCGGCCCGCCGCGCGCCCTTCCTCAAGCACGTACCGTTTCTGTTCGCCTCGGCGCTCATCGGATTGCGGGTGCGCAAGACGCTCGATCTGGTGCTCGCGGTCGCAGACAGGCGCGCCGCACGGATCGCCACGCACGAGGTCAACGAGGTGGTGGAGGAACTCGTGCGGCGGCGTCCTCCTCCGCATGCCAGGGGCCGACCGGTGAGGATCAAGTACGCCACGCAGGCCGACACGCGTCCCCCGACATTCGTACTCTTCGCCAACATGCCGGACGAGGTTCCGACCAACTACCGCCGGTACCTCGTGAACTCGATGCGGGAACGCTGGGACTTCCACGGCGTACCGTTGCGGATCAGGGTGCGCAAGAGCAGCCGGTGAAGTCCGCGCGCCAGACAACCCTCTCTGGATTCACTCGATCTGCAATGGTAACCTCCTAGCATCGGGACTTGTTGAACGGTCTCGTGGAATCCCGGAACCGACCAAGGAGAGCCTTGGATGATCAGCGCAGTGCTGCTGGTCCTGGCCGCATACGCCGCGGGGGCCATTCCCGCGTCCCACTGGACGGGCCTCCTGCACGGAAAGGATCTCCGGACGCTCGGCAGCTGCAACCTCGGTGCGACCAACGTGCAGCGCGTGCTCGGCTGGCGGGCCGCCATCCCGGTCGGCCTCTTCGACGTCTTCAAGGGCTTTGCTCCGGCCTGGTGGTTTCCTCAACTCGACGGCCAGACGGCCTCGTGGTGGGCGATCGTCTACGGTGGCGCGGCGATCGTCGGCCACTGTTTCTCCTTCTGGGTTCGCTTCCGCGGGGGGAAGGGGGTCGCGACCAGCGCCGGCGTCCTGATCGCCATTGCCCCCGCTGCAGCGGCCGTCGGCGCGGGCACGTGGCTGATCGTGCTGCTGATCTCGCGCAAGGTGTCGGTCGCCTCGATGGCCGCGGCCGTCTCCGTTCCGGTGGCGGGCTTCGTCGCGATGCGCGCGGATTCGGAGTTGCTGACGTTCCTGGTGCTGATGGCGCTGTTCGTCGTGTGGGCGCACCGTTCCAACATCAGGCGTCTTCTCGCCGGCGAAGAACCAGGTATTCATGACGTGCGCGAAGCGGACGGCGGAAGCGCGTGATTCCGGACTCGCGGGGCTCGACCGACGGTCGGCTGCAGGCGGCTGTGGTGGGCGCAGGAGCCTGGGGCACCACCCTGGCCAATCTCCTGGCCGGATCCGGCACCCGGGTTCGCCTGTGGGCTCGCGAGCGTGAAGTCGCCGAGTCCTTTCGGGAGCGTGGTGAAAACGCACTGTACCTCGAAGGCGTCACGCTCGACCGCCACCGTCTGACGGTGACGAATTCCCTTCCGGCCGCGCTGGCGAGCGCGGACGTCGTCGTCTGGGTTTGTCCGGTGCAGTACTCGGCCGAGGTCCTCGCGGAGGCAGCTCCACACGTCCCGCCTGGGGCCACGGTCGTGAGCGCTTCGAAGGGCATCGAGATCACCACGCTGCGCCGCATGGACGAGATCTTCACCGCCTCGTTGCCTGCGCAACAGGCGCATCGGCTTTGCGTGCTATCCGGGCCGAGTTTCGCTAAGGAGGTGGTGGCGGGGGCGCCGACGGCGGTGGTCGTGGCCAGCAGGGACGAGGAAGCCCGTCTTTCGATCCAGGCCTTGTTCCAGACCGACCGCTTCCGGGTATACACCAACCCGGACGTCATTGGCGTGGAGCTGGGGGGCGCGCTCAAGAACGTGATCGCCGTGGCAGCCGGGGTCGCGGCGGGACTGGACCTCGGACACAACGCGGTGGCCGCCCTGATGACCCGCGGGCTGGCCGAAATCTGCCGCCTGGGCGTCGCGATGGGCGCCGAAGCCACGACCTTCGCGGGGTTGGCCGGGATGGGCGACCTGGTGCTGACCTGTACCGGAGGACTGAGCAGGAACCGAACCGTGGGGTACCGGCTGGGGCGGGGAGAGAGCATCGGCGAGATCCTCGGGGAAGCCCGCACGGTGGCCGAAGGGGTGGCCACGGTGAGGGCGGTTCACGAACTTGCCCGGAGGCTCGGTGTGGAAATGCCCGTGTCCGCCGAAGTCCACGGGATCGTGGCGGAGGGTGCGGACCCGATGGAAGCGCTGCACCGCCTGATGACCAGGGAACCCAAGTCCGAACACCCGGATATCCTCAGCGTGACAGACCGGAGCTGAAGCCATGGAACCGATCATCAGAAAGACCTACTACTCGATCGGAGAAGTAAGCGATCTGACGGGACTCAAGCCCCATGTCCTGCGCTACTGGGAAACGCAGTTCGACATCCTCTCGCCGACCAAGAACCGAGGCGGGACCAGGGTCTACCGAAACCGCGAGATCGAGTCGATCCTGCTGGTGAAGCACCTTCTCTACGAGAAGCGCTTCACGATCGAGGGCGCCAAGAGGGAGTTGCAGGAGATGCGGGACGGCGAGCGCATGGCCGAAGTCCGGAAGCTCAACGCCGAGCCCGCCGTCCTCGCCACGATCAAGGAGGGACTGACCGCCCTGCGCGAGGAACTGACCCTTCCGCAGCGTGAGGATCAGGGCACCTAGTGCGCATCCTCTGCACCAACGACGACGGATACCTGTCGCCGGGGATCCGCATTCTGGCCGAGGCCGCACACGAAATCGGATCGGTCGACATCGTCGCTCCGGACCGCGAACAGAGCGCTTCGAGCAACGCGCTGACGCTCCACCGCCCGCTGCGAATGCGCAAGACCCACGACGGCACGACCATCGTGGACGGCACACCCACAGACTGCGTGATCCTGGCCGTCAGCGAGGTGCTGGGAACGCAGCCCGACCTCTGCGTCTCCGGCATCAACTACGGTCCCAACATGGGAGAGGACGTCCTCTACTCCGGTACCGTCGCTGCGGCCATGGAGGCCACGATCCTCGGCACCCCGTCGGTCGCATTCTCGTACGTGGGCAGCCGGATCGAGGAATTGGAAGGATGGCAGCCCATTGTCAGCAGTCTTCTGCGCCAGATCGTGACGAGGGGCATCCCGCCACACGAACTGCTCAACGTCAATCTCCCCGACCTGCCTCCCGACGAGGTCCGCGGGGTTCGCGTGACCAACCTCGGCAGGCGCCGCTACCGCGACGCCATCACGCGCGCACCGGATCCCTCCGGCCGCGAATACTACTGGATCGGCGGCGGGATCATGCACTGGAATGGCGGCCCCGACTGCGACTACCTCGCGGTCGAGGAAGGGTACATCTCCGTGACTCCCCTCCACCTCGACCTCACGAGCTACAAGCGCCTGGACGAGGTCAGAGGATGGAGTCTGCACCCTTGACCCGGCGCCCGGCGTAAGCCATTGCGGCATTGGCTCGGCGTCACGCTCCGCGGCCTGTGCATGGGCGCCGCCGATGTGGTCCCCGGTGTCTCCGGCGGCACCATGGCGCTCATCCTGGGACTCTATCCGCGACTGATCGATGCCGTCGGCAACCTCGGAGTCGGCATGTTGCGCCGCCTGCGGACCCGCACGTTCTGGGCCTTGACCGCGGTCGGCCTGAAGGATCCTGCGCGTCTGCGCGGCACGCCCGAGGGCATCGATGCGGCCCGCCTGCTGCTGCTGGCCTCACTCGCGGCAGGTGTGCTGCCGGCCATCGCCGCGGGCACGCGCTTTCTCCCCCCGCTGCTCGGCAACTACCCGGCGCAGATGAGTGGGTTTTTCCTCGGCCTGGTGCTCGCGTCGGTCACGGTTCCGTTCCGTGAACTGGAGCGCCGCGGCCCGGCCCGCTGGCTGCTCGCGCTCGCCGCCGCCGGAGTCACCGCGTGGTTTGTGGGGCTCCCGGCACCATCCGGCGGGCACGCGCGCGGGATGGTGACCCTGGTATTCGATCCTCCGCCGGCTGTCGACGTCGCCCTTACCCCGAGCAACCTCACGCTCCGCGCGCCCGAAGACGGCACGCGTCCCGACATCGAATACGGCCTGGGGACCACGGTGACCGTACGCGCCGGCACGGGCAGCGTCGAGATCGAGGCGATCTCCCGGCCAGCCGGTGCCGCCGGCAACGTGCCGTCCGGGTCGATCCGTGAGGCCGAGGGTCCGTTCGAGTCCGCCCGCGTAACCCAGGCCGCCGATTTCGCAAACGGGAGGGACCCGGCCCTCGGCTACGTTTTCCTGGGAGGCGTGCTGGCGATCTCGGCCATGGCGCTTCCCGGAGTCTCGGGAGCGTTCGTGCTCCTGCTCCTTGGACTCTACCACTTCATGTCCGTCACACTCTGGACCGCGATCTCGTATCGCGATCCGGGAGCCTTCGTTGTCGTCGGGATCTTCGTCGCTTCGCTCGCGATCGGACTGCTCTCCGTGGTGCGCATCCTCAAACACCTCTTCGCAAGGTGGCGCGACGGCACGCTCGCGGTCCTGGTAGGGCTCATGCTAGGGTCGCTGCGCAAGCTCTGGCCGTTCACGGAATACTCGGCCGAGGGCAGGGAAGTGTTGACCTTGCCGGACTGGGGTGATCCGACCGTCGCTTCGGTCGCTATCGCGTTCGCGGCGGGATTGATCGCCGTACTCGTTCTCGACGGCGTGGGGCGGCGGCTGAAGGGGAGCGCGGCACACTGAAGATCAACCCTGATTGTAATGTCTAGATTACATTTTGTCGTGTCGACATTACAATTGGAACAAAACCACTTCGGCAGGGTGATGTGCGAGCGCAGTGCCTCGAGTCGATGAGAGGAGATATCGACCATGTCACCGTTGCTGGAAACCGCCCTCGGTTATACCGCGACTGCTGCTCGGGCAGATGCTCCGGCCGATTCGAATCGCCATGCGAGGTCCCCATGCCACACCCGAAGACTCAGCGCGAGTTGGCCGATCTGGTCGACAACTCCCTGAAGCACGAGACGGATCCGGCCCGTCAGGTCGAGCTCGACAAGATCATCGTGAACATCGAGGCACGGGTGCCACGGCATCTGGACGAAAACCGTCCCGGACGTCGACCAGGCCTATGCCGACGCCCTGAAGAAGCTGGGGGCCAGCTACATGTTGGCGGGCGCGACCGAACCGCGGGCGCAGGAGAGCAGGTTGGAAATCAAGCTTGCGGAGGCTGCGGCGAGGACCGCTTAGGCCTACTGAATCCTGATACCCCCAAAACCCAACGTCCCCGCCAGGACTCGAACCTGGGGCCTACTGCTTAGGAGTCGATCCGACGGGGACGCGAATCACGGCAAGAAATCGTCTAAGTCTAACTGGGACTGCACGATCTGCGCTTCTTGCCGTTGGGGCGTGCCGGGGTCGATCTGGCTGAAATGGCGGGAAAAACGGGGTAAATGACGGGAAGAATGGGCGAATCTGGTGGCCCACACGACTGGCCAAGGGGGCATACCAAGACCGTCCCGCAGGCCAACGCGGAGCACGACATCCACATGATCGCCAGCGAGCGGGCGCTCGAAGTGCTGGCTCGCTTGGAGTAGCCTGGACCAGTGGCGCGGCGGCGGCGAGGGAGCGGCGTTTCGCTTAGAGGCTGAGCATCGCCCTCCCAATGGCCGATAGCGACCATCGGGCCCCTGTTACCGGTGAGCGGGAGCGTTCCACATGCTCTTCGCGATGCCGATGGGAGGGCAGCCCTAACGCCGGAAACGGCATGCCGGTAGAATAGGATATGGACCAGAAGAAGGGAAAGGGCCTGACCAAGCGCGTCGTTGGAGTCAACGCTTGGGCCTCCGTGATCGAGCGCGGGGGGAGTCTTCTCTCATGGCTCAAGGAGCGTTGGCTCAAGGCCATCGGGGCAGCGGTAGCCACGGGTGGCGGCGCATGGGCGGCTCTCAAGGCCTGGTGGCAAACCCTCGACAGCTGGACGCCACTGGAACTCACCGTGATCGTGGGCGGAGGAACGGTGGCCCTGATCTTCTCCGTGGTTTTCGTCCGGGCCGCATGGCCGAGAGGGGGTGGGCGCCGGGCTCCAGAAGAGCGAGCTGATCCAGCCCCGGAGGCGTCTGACGGCTTGGCGGGGTTGCGGGAACTTCGGAAGGATTTTCTGGAAAACCTCCACCATGTGACTGAAGGTCATCGGCCCGACCCGTCTGAGGGAAACCCCATTGGAGTGATCCTGCTCAAGCTGAGGACCGAATACACCCGGCACCACCTTATCACCTACCTGGCAGACGCGATCCCGAAAAAGCAGGGCTGTCAGGATGTCCTTATCCCCGTTCTGCTTGCGGCCATTGACGATGTCATCGGCCAAGCGACCGACCCCCGATCTTACGAAATGGTCCCGGTTGCCAACCGAAAGCCCGAGCCAGAGAAGAATGCGAACGGAGATGCTAGGCGGTTCGAGGCCTTGGCGCCCGAAATCAAGGCCGTGAGAGAAGCCGCAGAGGGTGGCCAGGTCAGAGCGGTAACAGACATCGCGGGGCTGACCTACGAATTGGAAGAGATGGGCATCCAGTATCCCCGTCTGCCCAACAACGTCAACGAACTGGAGCCTTGGTGTTTCTTCCTCTCCTACTTGGAGCGGATGGCGAGAAACGGGGCGATTGGCGATGCGCGGCTTCTTATCTTCGAATGTGCTCGGCGACACCCGGAACTCGGCTTGGAAAGTGAGCGCACCGGTCCCACTCTCGGGAAGGCACGATGACCGGACGCGACCAGCAGCTGATCACTACGGTCGAGGCGTACTTCGCGGACCTTCGCCGGGTGCGCGGTACCGGCGGCGGCACCGGTGAGCGGTCTTATTACCCAGAGATAGCAAACCTGCTCAACCGCATCGGGCGCCCGCTCAAGCCAAAGGTGTTCTGTGTTCATGAAGGGAAGGACCAGGGAGCCGGTCATCCGGACTTTGCGCTCTACACGGCGAACCAAGTTCAGAAGGGCCAACCGCGAGAGGGGCAGACTCCTGAGCGCGGTGTCGTCGAGGTGAAGCCGGTCGAGGATGATGCTTGGGTGACCGCGAAGTCCGATCAGGTAAGCCGCTATTGGGGCCGTTACCGCTTGGTGCTGGTCACGAATCTCCGGGACTTCGTCCTGGTGGGTGCTGACGCGGCGGGACGCCCAGCAAAGCTCGAAACCTTCCGTTTGGCCGAAGATGCGGACGTGTTCTGGCGCAAGGTGGAGAGGCCGCGCGCCTTCGCCCACGAGATCGGGACGGGTCTCGGAGAATACCTCGCGCGGGCACTCTCGCACCGTGCCACCCTAGCTGAGCCGAGGGACTTGGCTTGGCTGCTCGCTTCCTACGCCCGCGACGGATTGGCCCGTGTGGAGGCCGTCGGTGACACACCATCGCTGCTGACGGTCCGCACGGCGTTGGAGGAAGCGCTTGGGATTCGCTTCGAGGGTGATCGGGGCGACCGCTTCTTCCGCTCTACTCTGATCCAGACGCTGTTCTACGGCGTCTTCTCCGCGTGGGTGCTTTGGTCCCGCGACGAGCAGAAAAAGAACGGACCGCTGTTTGAGGACCACTACGGTCCAGAGCGGTTTAGGTGGCGCGAGGCGGTCTGGCACCTGCGGGCGCCAGTCCTGCGGGCCTTGTTTCAGCAATTGGCCGATCCAAGCCGGCTGAAACCGCTCGGCTTGGTCGAGGTGTTGGACTGGACATCGGCGGCGCTCGACCGGGTGGATCGGACAGCGTTCTTCTCGAGGTTCAACGAGGGCGAGGCCGTACCGTACTTCTACGAGCCCTTCCTCGAAGCCTTCGACCCGGTTCTCCGAAAGCGGTTGGGCGTGTGGTATACACCGACCGAGGTGGTCCGCTACATGGTGGCGCGGGTGGACATGGCGTTGAAGGACGATCTCGGGATCCCGAATGGGCTCGCGGCCGACAACGTCTATGTGCTGGACCCGTGCTGCGGAACGGGGGCCTATCTGGCGGAAGTGCTCCGCCGTATCTCCGTGAATCTCGGGAGCCAGGGCCTCGGGGCGCTCGCGGGCGCGGAGGTTAAGAGGGCCGCGACCGAGCGGGTGTTCGGGTTCGAGATCATGCCTGCACCTTTCGTGGTGGCCCATTTGCAGGTCGGCCTCACCATGCAGAGTCTGGACGCGCCGCTCGCGGAGGACGGATCGGAGCGTGCCGGAGTGTTTCTCACCAACGCGCTGACGGGCTGGGAGCCGCATCCGACCAGGCCATTGCCGTTCCCAGAGCTTGAAGAGGAGCGGGATCGGGCGGAGCGAGTGAAGCAAGACACTCCGATTCTGGTCATCCTCGGCAACCCCCCCTACGACGGGTTCGCAGGCGTGGCGGTCGATGAAGAGCAAGAGATGCTAGAAGCGTTCCGCAGTCCACGCCGTGTGGTGATGCCTGACAAGAGGGGGCTCCACGAACTCTATGTTCGGTTCTTCCGAATGGCAGAGCGCCGCATCGCAGAGAGAACAGGCCGAGGTGTCGTCTCCTTTATTTCGAACTACTCGTGGCTGGATGGGCGGTCCTTCGCTGGAATGCGAGAGCGCTTCATGGAGGTGTTCGATGCGATCCGCGTCGACAACCTGCATGGCGACCGCATCATATCGGAGTATGCTCCAGATGGCAGGACCAGCGAAACAATCTTCGCGGTCAAGGGCAAGTCGCCAGGAATCAAGGTCGGAACGAGCATCGCTCTCCTCTCCAAGTCGGGAACCGAGATCGACAAGCCACCTACTACCGGCGTCTGGTATCGTGATTTCCACCAGGCGAAAGCGGACGAACGGCGGCGAGCACTATTGGATAGCCTTGAAGTCGACGTGATCGATGACGGCTACTCCACGCTGGAGCCGAATCTCAGATTGGGCCTGCCGTTCAA
The DNA here is from genome assembly GCA_009841165.1 of Gemmatimonadota bacterium. Taxonomy (GTDB): domain Bacteria; phylum Gemmatimonadota; class Gemmatimonadetes; order Longimicrobiales; family Gaopeijiaceae; genus Bin94. The sequence goes on from VXMI01000136.1 coordinate 41,777, forward strand.
GCCATCCCCCGTGAGCCCGGACTGGTTCGACTGGCCCACGCTGCCCGATCTCTTCCCCGTCCAGTTCTCAGGAGTCAACACCAATCGTGACGGGTTTGTAGTTGACATCAGCCTATCCGCTCTCAAGTCGCGGATCGATGATTATTTCGATTCCGCCTTCAGCCATACGGAACTCGCCAAGCGTCATCCTGTAGCCATGGAGCCTCGGGCCCGGTACGATCCAGAATCGGTTCGGGATGCTCTACTTTCGCGCGGGGCCCCCCACTCCGAGGGCTTCTTGCGCTATGCCTACCGCCCCTTCGACACGCGATGGCTGTACTGGGAGCCCGAAACCAAGCTGCTCAATGAGAAGCGCCCCGACTACCGACCGCACATCTTCCCGGGCAACCTATGGCTGTCCGCCGCACCGCACCTGCGTAAGGATGCGGGCGAACCTCAGGCGTGCGTCACACGGCATTTGGCTTGCCTGCATCTCATCGAGCGCGGTGCAAACCTGTTTTCCGCCTATCGCATCGGGACGGACACAGCGTTGTTTGGTGGGCGGGCCAGCGGCGGTTCGAGTCCGGAGCCCAACCTGACGGAAGCCGGTCGGCGGTATCTCGAACGGCTAGGTGCCACGGTCGAGGATCTGTTCCACCATGTCGTCGCCGTCCTGCATGACCCCGACTACCTCGCCACCAACTCTGGAGCCCTGCGCATGGAGTGGCCGCGCATCCCGCTACCTGACTGGCCGGACGGCACGGACGGAAAGGCTCCCGAGGTGCTCGCTCGCTCCGCGGCGCGTGGGCGCACGCTGGCGGCACTGCTGGATTCTGAGACCGCCGTTCCCGGCGTCAGCCAAGCGCCGCTGCGTTCAGAGATCGCGGCTATCGCGGTTCCAAGCACGGTCGGGGGGCGCAACATGATTGGTGACGCCTTCGCCGTCACCGTCGGGTGGGGTCGTCGGGGACGGGGCGATGCCGTCAACCCGGGGAACGGCCGTTTGACCAGGAGAGCCTACACGCCGGAGGAATCCAAGGCCGTGCGGGACGCGTCGGCGGCGTTGGGCGGCACGACTTGCGATGTCTACCTGAACGACGAAGCCTTCTGGCGCAACGTCCCGGCCGCCGTCTGGGACTACCGGCTTGGCGGCTATCAGGTGCTCAAGAAGTGGTTGTCCTACCGGGAACGCAGGGTCCTGGGGAGGAATCTGCGCCCAGCGGAGGTGCAGCATTTCGCCGACACCGCACGCCGCATCGGTGCTATCTTGATGGCATCGTCCGCCGGCCGACGGTGAGGACCACCCGGTGCGTGGTCGGGCACCGGAGGTTGGTCGGCACCCGACCGGGAATCCTGTACCGTGCTCGATGGCGCCGGTCTGACCAGGAAGAAACGTGGGACAAGATTGGATCCAAGTAGGGATGTTCGCCGCCACGGTTGGCCTTGTGTTGGTTAGCTTCTTCGGTGTCGGCGTTAGCTATTTCCTTCTCCGCTCCCACGTGGATCCAGCGGTGGTGGTGTATACCGTACACGACGAGCGCCAGCCTCACATCCTGAAGATCATCATTGCGAATGTGGGTCCCTCGCCGGCGTTTGGCGTGCGATTCACGTTTTCTCCCGAGATCGAGCGTGAAGCGGCGAACAACCCGGCGAAAATGACTGACGACATATGGAGACCGATGCGGGATGGGCCGCTGGTCGACGGCATTCCGCTGCTCGGCCCGGGGAGTCGCCGGGTGTTGACATGGGGTTCCCTCAAAGCCCTTCGCGGAACCTTCGTCGATGCGCCTGTACGGGTGTCGGCGACCTACGAGAGCCGACGGAGCTTCCCCTGGGATCCGACTGAACACACGTCGAGTTCGGTGTTGGAGATTCGCTCTTTCTTGGGAACAGATGCGTCGAAGCCCCCTGAGCTTAGGGGGGTCGAGGCCCTCGAAAACCTGGCAACGGACATGTCGGACATTCGGGCAAAGATGCGAACACTAGCGGCTACGGCTGAAGAGACTGGCCGTGGGACAGACGATTGAGCGGCCTCGGCGTAGCCATTTGACGGAATATGAGATACCGCGCCGTGAGCCCAGTCGATACTGTGCGGATCTCGAAGCTGCGGAATCCGTCCCTGCGCCTCCACCGGGCAGAACCGGTCAGCATCTTGGGGCGGCGGGCCTACCGCCACCGCCCGTTCCCTGATAGAGTCGATGGACCATGAGCATCAAGGCCGAATACAGGAACGGGGTGTTCGCGCCCCTACAGGAGGTCGAAGACCCCACCCCGGGCGAGATCTACCAAGTCTTCTCCGAGAGTGAGTTGAAGCGGCTTGCTGCCGCCGTTCCGTGGTTGAAGGCGTCGGAACGCAGCTTCGAGTTCTGGGAGAACGAGGAGGATGCCGTCTACGATGGCCTATAGGCAGGGCGACATCGTTCTCGTCTCCTTCCCCTTCACCGATCTCAGTTCATCCAAGAGGCGCCCCGCGCTGGTCCTGTCTCCGGATTCCTTCAACGCCGCCGGAGAGGACCTCGTGCTGGCAGCGGTGACCTCTCAAATCACGGATGACCCGAACGCGGTGCGGCTCTGGCGCGAGGACTTCGCGGCAGGTGGGCTTCCCAAGCCATCAATGGTGAGGGCCACCAAGTTGTTTACGATGCACTCCTCGCTCATCGCCAAGCGGATCGGTGTCCTTGGGACCGAGAAGTTGGAGGAGGTCCTCCGGTCATTGCGCCGCTTCTTCTCCTGAGCCCGGAAGACTCGCCGCGGGACCGACTGCGCTGACGGCACTTCCGTATGGTTGAAGGCGTACTGAGGTTGGCGCAGCCCTCCAGCCCGGTCGGCTAGCGTCGCACCGGCTCGACAAACGAAGGGTAGGGAGGAGATAGTACGACCGTGACCGTCGACCTGAAGGATCGCGCGAAGGCGCTGGAGCCCTTCGGCTGGACCGGACGCCGGGCTCAGTGGATCGCGCTCGCCTGCTTCCACGGCGGTGTCTTCACCCGGGCGCAGTGGACGAGCTTCCTCGGCTGCCACCACGAGATAGTTGGCCGCGCCGTGCGCAAGCTCGTCGCCCAAGGCGTGGCCGTCGAGGAGAAGCCACCCGGCATCGACGGCATCGGCCGGATCTGCCGGATCCACGGTCGCAGGATCTACAAGGCGCTCGGCTTGGGGGACCACCGCCGCCGGCGGATCACGTCGGCGGAAGTGCTGATGCGGCGCCTGCTCGGGCTCGACTACGTGCTTGAACATCCCCGCCTGCCGTGGCTTCCCACCGAACCCGACCGGGTGGCCGCCTTCGAGGCGCTCGGGATCGAGCGGGAGATCCTTCCCCAACGGGTCTACCGAGGCGCGCTCGGGGAGCTCCGGCGCTTCTTCCCGCTCGGTCTGCCCATCGCGCTGGACACGGAGCGCGCCGTCTTCGTCTACGCCGAACCGGGCCACGCGACCGCGACGGCGCTCCGCTCGTGGGGCGCGAAGCACGGCGACCTCTGGAAGGCGCTCTGGGACCTGGGTCTCAAGATCGAAGTGGTGGCAGTCGCCCGGAGATGGAAGGAGCACGGTCGGGCCAGCAGGGTGCTGACCAGCTGGGCGCGGTATCCCCGCCCGTCCGAGGTCGACGAGGAGACCCGGCGCGAACTCGCCCGGATCGAGCAGGCCATCATCGGAGGGGATGTCCGGGTCTTGGACGAGTACGGCGGCTTGCAGGCCGCCTTGAAGCGCGCCGTCGCCCTTGAGAAGCGCCCGCGCAGGCGTGCGGGCCGGGGGCTGACGGAGCGAGTGGACACGTGGATGACGGTTCGGCTGGCCGGGGCTCGATTCTACTGGGAAGCCTGATGTCTCGCGCCGGGCCGGGGGTGTGAAAGCGACACGGGGGGTCGATGCACACTTTGGCGCTCCGGTGATGCACACCGGCTGGCCCGGCGTATCCGCCGGCGCGGCAAGGTCTTGCGGCTCCGCCGCACGGCCGGGCGTGGCAACAGGAGCCACTCCGGCCGTGGACGGGAGCGACCCCCCTCGCCGCAGGCTCGGTACGGCATAGCGGCGAGCGTGCTTGCACACCCTCGCCCCTCATGCCTGGGGTCGCTCCCCTAGAATTATCCCTGCGGGAAGGCGGTCGATCGGCACTTCGAGGGTCCGGTGTAGGAACCTCCCGATCACCGGCCCGAGAGCGGAAGCGGCGGGCGCGTCCAGCGTCGCCCCGCCGGGGACTCGTGGGTCGGGTCCCGCAGGCTCGGGCGACTACTCGCGGAAGTCGTTGAACGCCCTCAAGAGCCTCATGGTTGCGTCGTACTCCAGCCGACCTCCTTCGTACCTGACCTCGTATAGCCCTTGGAGGTTCGACGGCAGGTCCACACCTGACTCAACCAGCAGGATAAACCTCCTGCGGTACAACGCCATCGCCGCCCCGATCTCGATGAGGACATTGCTATTGAGAATGTGGAGTTCGTCGCCATGCTGATCTAAGACGGCTTGCTCGGATCCCACGTGGACAATGGCAGCGCCACAGGTGCGCATCTCGTCCATTACCTTGTCAGGAACCGGCTTGGATATTGTCTCGTGTTCCATGGCGACCACCGGAATGAAGCCGCCAAACGTGAGGAGTTCCTTGAGCTGATCCACCACCTCTCGATCTGAACCGTGCGTGATGAAGACGCGACTCGCTTTCTCTGGGTCCTTGGTACCGCCCTCTGACTGTGGCGGATCGGACACGCCGGATTCCTCAGTAGTAGTTTCCACGGCTCCGACATCGGGTGCCTCCGTTGCTCTCGACTCGCGATCGCCGTTGGGTGAGGGGGGCTTGGGTTCACTCGAAGGTTCGGTTTGGAGATCCACGTAGGTGCTGCCCTTGATCTCCCGTAGGACGCCGACGGTCTGGGCGCTCGCTAGGATCAGCTGATAGGTAGCTCCGACCCTCTTATTGGGCACCTGCATCTCTTCGAGCACGTTTTTGCCGATCCTCTCGGACGGAAGCTGGCTTCCGTCGTACCGCTCCAAGAATTCCCTTAGCACCCTCGGTTTCAGCGCAGCCTCGCGAAGAGCGACACGATCATCTCCCTCTTCCGTAGGGGCGACAACTCGACGGCCAAGGGCCGTAAGTTCGATGGTCTTCGCGTTGTAGCCACCCTTCGTCAGTCCATATGCGATCGAGGATCCGCAGAGCGTGCGGAAATGACTGGATGTCGGCTTCAATTCCATTGCCTGAGCAACCAACATCGGTCGTGTGGGCTGCTTGCCGTGCTCTTTGGCGATTGCTTGCGCCACCCGCAGGGCTCTCTTCAGGCCGTGGGTCGGCACATCAGCTTGGCTGACCCGCATCCTGGGCTTCTTGGGTTGCTTGACCATACGTATTTCTCCTTGGTTTCGATGGTTACGGCTCCTCGGTCGCCCCCAACCATACCGTCTCGTAAACAATTTGTCGACAGAACTCCGGTTCGTCAACTGCGACCTCCAGTTGGGAGGGGTTCAGCACCTCCACAACAGGGCGTCGAGGCAGTTGGGGGTGGACGTGCACCATCCCAACCCCCGCCGATGCCGAATGAGGCATGCCGAATGGGAGGGTCGCTCCCGTCCTCGACCTCATGGCTCGCACGGCATCCGTCCCCGGCGACCACTGTGCAATCCAAAGGCCGACAGCGCCACATGCTTCCAACCCTCCGGCTGGCGGAGACGACTTCCCGACGCGAGGTTCCTTCCGCGTAGGTCGTGCAGTCCATCATCGAGAGGAATCGAACGATGGCACGCACGAAACGAAATCGCCGGAGCTACAGCGCCGGCGAGTGGGGCCGGAACCGGGTCCGGGTTTTTCCCGATCCGAAGACTGGCCTGATCCAGATCGAGTGGCGCGAGAACGGCCGCAGGCTGAGCCGTTCACTGGGGCACCGCAACTGGGCCCGGGCGAAGACGCAGGCGGACCAGTTCGCCGCAGGCTTCACCGGCCCGAAGTTCCACGGCGAGGCAACAGCCGAGCCCGAGCCGCTCACCCTGGAGACGCTGTTTGACATCTACCGGGAAGAGGTCACCCCCGCCAAGGCCAAGCGGTCGCGGAGGTACGAACGATCCGCGATGGCGATGTTCCTCAAGTTCTTCGGCCGGGCCCGGAGACCCGCAACGCTCTCCCAGCGGGACTGGGACCGGTTCATCCGGGCGCGACGGGCGGGCAGGGTAGGCCCGAGCGGGAGGCCGGTTTCCGACCGGACCATCGAATACGACCTCAAGTTCCTGGCCGCGGTCCTCAACTGGGCGGTGAGATCGAGGGACGAGGAGGGCAGGCTCCTTCTGGAGTCCAACCCGCTGAAGGGCCTGAAGACGCCCAAGCAGAAAAACCCGGCCAGGGTTCTCCTCACAGATGCGGAGTACGAGGCCCTGCTCGAAGTCTCCAAGGAGATGGACTGGCGGTTCCGCGTGGCGTTGGTGCTGGCACATGAAACCGGACACCGCATCGGGGCCATCCGCCAGCTTCGCTGGTCCGATATCGACCTGGAGGCCCGAACCATCCGGTGGCGCGCCGAGCACGAGAAGACGGGCCACGAGCACCGGACGCCGGTAACTGTCGAAGCACTCGCCGCCTTGGAGGAAGCGCGGAGGCAGAACCCCGGGATCGGAGATGCTCCGGTGTTTCCGGCACCCGGGGATCCCACGAAGAGCGTCAGCCGCTCACGGGCTCGCACCTGGTGGACAACGGCCCAGACGCGGGCGAGGCTCGAACCCAAGCGTGGCCGCGGCTGGCACTCGCTGAGGCGGAAGTTCGCTTCGGACCTCATGAACCAGCCACTCAAGGTGCTCTGCGAACTGGGAGGCTGGAAAACGGCCCAGACCGTTCTCCAGTGCTACCAGAGGGCCGATGAGGACCAGCTTAGGCAGGCCCTCGAAGACCGCCGGAGGGTCTCCATTCCCGCCAATTAGCGGGAATAAATAGCGGGAATCGGCACCCCGACCCCTCAAAAACCCAATGTCCCCGCCAGGACTCGAACCTGGGGCCTACTGCTTAGGAGGCAGTCGCTCTATCCACCTGAGCTACGGGGACTGCAACAACTTACGCGATTCCGCCGCTCGATGTATGTCAATTATGTATGTCAATTGACAGCGGAACGGCCCCCCCGGTACTCCTCGATGGCCTTCCTGAGCCGATCCTCGTCGGGCCTCTGGTAGCACTGGAGGACGGTTTCGGCCGTCTTCCAGCCACCGAGTTCGCAGAGCACCTTGAGTGGCAGGTCCATGAGGTCGGAGGCGAACTTCCGTCTGAGCGAGTGCCAGCCGCGTCGGAGCCTCGGCTCCAGTCCCGCGAGCTTCTCCGCCCTGTCCCACCAGATTCGCGCCCGCGATTGACCCAGGCACCTGAAGGGATCCCTCGGCGCCGGCATCACGGGTGCATTCCCGATTCCGGGGTGATGCCGTCGGGCTTCTTCGAGGATGCACCGTGCCATGACGGTCATCGGCGTCCGGTGCTCGTAGCCGTTCTTCTCATGCTCGCCACGCCACCGGATGGTTCGGGCCTCCAGGTCGATATCGGACCAGCGAAGCTGGCGGATGGCCCCGATGCGGTGTCCGGTTTCATGTGCCAGCACCAACGCCACGCGGAACCGCCAATCGATGTCCCCGGCCACCTTGAGCAGTGCTTCGTACTCGGCATCGGTGAGCAGGACCCGGGCCGGGTTCTTCTCCTTGGGCAACTTGAGGCCCCGGAGCGGGTTGGACTCCAGAAGGAGCCTCCCCTCCTCGTCTCGCGATTTCCCGGCCCAGTTGAGGATCGCGAGCAGGAGCTTGAGGTCGCGTTCGACGGTGCGGTCGGAGACCTTCCGGCCACTGGGGCCGACCTTTCCTGCGCGCCGTGCCCGAATGAAGCGGTCCCAATCGCGTTGGGAGAGGGTCTTGGCCTTTCGGTGCTTGCCGAAGAACCGGAGGAACATCTTCATCATGGCCCGGTCGTGGTTCCGAGACCGCCTGCTCTTGGTGGGGGTAACCTCGTCACCGTAAATGTCAAACAGCGTCCCCAGGGTGAGCGGCTCGGGCTCGGCGTCCGAGGTCTTCGCAGCCACCGTCTCGGTGAGTCCGGCGGCGATCTCGTCGGCCTGCTTCTTGGCGCGGTCCCAGTCCCGGTGCTTCAGTGACCGGCTGATCCTACGCCCGCCCTCGCGCCACTGTACCTGTATGATGCCGGTCCGTGGGTCGGGGAAGACCCTCACCCGGTTCCGGCCCCATTCGCCGGCGCTGTATGCGCGCCGGTCACGTTTCGTGCGTGCCATCATTCGATTCCTCTCGCGACGGACCGCACGATCTGCGCGTTTGAAACCTCGCGCCGGGGCGGCGTCTCCGCCAGACGGGCGGGTGACGGCGCGCCGGGCGTTGCGGCGTTCGGGTGGCAAGCGACTGGGTGGCATCGTCAGCGGCTCGGACCCTGATCGCGATCCGGTCCCGGACGGCGCATCAGATACGGAGGCCGCGCGGTCTCGCGCCGGCGGATGCCTCGAAATACTCGGCCAAGCGTGTCGCCAGCACGTCGAGCCGCTCGATTCGCCGCTGCAAGACTTCGTTCTCCGCGCTCAGCCGCTCGACGCGCTGCCGCAAGGCTTCGTTCTCCCCGCCTTGCCGCTCGACGCGCCCTCGCAAGGCTTCGACGTGCTGCCGCAAGGCTTCGACCTGCCCGGAGTGCCGCCGCTGTTCCGTTTCGTACTGCGCGGACAGCAGATGGGCGTAGGTTCATATCTGGTTGTGAGCGTTGGACTTACGAATTCCGCCGCTCGGATTCCCGCCGATTGACTCCCGCCGATTGGGCTCTCAGGCCCGAACCTTCCGGCGGCTCTCCAGCGCCTTCCGAAGCTGTCCCTCGTCGGGCTG
>VXMI01000172.1 GCA_009841165.1 Gemmatimonadota bacterium
TGCTGGGGGTGGGGAGGGGATTCGGGGAGACCATGGCCGTGCTGATGGCCTCGGGGCACGCGATCAACCTTCCCACAAGCGTGTTCGATTCGGTGCGGGCGCTGACGGCGACGATCGCCGCAGAACTTGGTGACACCGTGCAGGGCGGGAATCACTGGGGCTCTCTCTTCACTCTGGGCATCCTCCTCTTCATCGTCACCTTCGTGATCAACCTCACCGCGGACATCGTGGTCCGTGGCATCCGGAAGAAGTGAAGCCCATGTTCGCCGCAACCGCCCTCAACCGGCGCAGCTACCGCAACCAGAACGTAGCCAGGGCCGTGTTCTTCCTCATGACGGTGGCGCTGGTGATCCCGGTGCTGATCATCGTGGGTACGCTTGTGGTCAGAGGCGGGCCGGCGCTCTCCTGGGAGTTCCTGTTCACCGCGCCGCGGGACAACATGACGGCCGGGGGCATCCTTCCCGCGCTGGTGGGCACGATCTGGCTGGTCGTCGTCGCGCTCCTGGCGTCGGTGCCGGTCGGTGTCGCCGCGGCGCTCTATCTCAGTGAATACGCGCCGGACAACCTGCTCACCCGAACGATCAATCTCGCCATCATCAACCTCGCCGGCGTGCCGTCGATCGTGCACGCGCTCTTCGGCGTTGGCGCCTTCGTGTATTTCTTCAGGTTCGGGGCGTCGATCCTGGCTGCCAGCCTGACGCTGGCGGTCATGACGCTGCCGGTGGTCATTGTCGCCACGCGCGAGTCGCTCCAGGCGGTTCCCCAGGCATTCAGGGAAGCGTGCTGGAACATGGGCGCCACGCGTTGGCAGACGATCCGCAAGGTGGTTCTCCCGAACTCGATCAGCGGCATTCTGACCGGTGTCATCCTGGAGGTGTCGCGGACGGCCGGAGAGACCGCTCCCATCATGTTCACGGGAGCTACCGCGTTCGTGGCGTTCCTCCCCGAGAGCGTCTTCGATCAGACAATGGCCATGTCGTACCATCTCTACTACATCGCGACCCAGGCGACCGACGTACCCGAGCAACTCACCTTCGGCGTGGCACTGGTGCTGATTGCGATCGTACTCGCAATGAACGCGGTGTCCATCGGGTTCCGGGTCTACCTGCGGGGACTGAAGAAATGGTAGAGGTCACACCTGGGACGGCTGTCGCGAACGGAGTTCCGGGCCCCGCGTACGACGAGCCACCGATCATCGAGGTGCGGGACCTGAACATCGCCTACGGTGGAAAGACCGCACTGCAGGGCGTCGACCTGGACATCTACCGGCACGAGATCTTCGGGATAATCGGCCCGGCCAACAGCGGCAAGACATCGTTCCTGCGCGCGCTCAATCGCATGGATGCCTTCAACACGGCCATGGAGGTCAGGGGAAGCATCCGGCTCAACGGGAAGAACATCAACGACTGGCGCAACGAGTACGCACTCCGGAGCCGGATCGGCGTGGTGTTCCCGCTTCCGGTCGGGCTGCCACTGACGGTGTACGAAAACGTCGCCTTTTCGCCCCGTCTGCGCGGGATTCGCAAGAAGGCCGAGCTCGACGAGGTGGTGGAGCGCTGCCTGGCGCGGGCCGCGCTGTGGGACGAGGTCAAGGATCGGTTGGACTCGCTGGGCAGTCTGTTGTCTGGAGGGCAGCAGCAGCGTCTGACCATCGCGCGCGCGCTGTCGCAGGAGCCGGAACTGCTTTTTCTGGACGAGTTCTCGATCGCGGTCGACCCGGTGACGACCATGCGGATCGAGGACGTGCTGAAGGAACTGCGCTCCGAAATGACCATCGTGCTCGTCACCAACCTGGTGCAGCAGGCGCGGCGGCTGGCCGATCGCACCGCGTTCTTCCTCATGGGCGAGCTCGTGGAGATCGGGGACACCGAGGACCTGTTCGAGGGGAAGGTGACCGACCAGCGCACCACCGGCTATATCGAGGGGCGCTATGGATAACGGCCAACGTGGCGACTTCGCCATCGAGACCCGGGGCCTCAACCTATGGTACGGTGATTTTCAGGCGCTCATCGATGTCGATCTCGAGGTGAAGCGGGGGATCATCACGTCGATGATCGGGCCTTCGGGGTGTGGCAAGACGACCCTGTTGCGCACGTGCAACCGCATCATCGAGCGGCTCGGATACGTGCGCACCACCGGGAGCGTGTATGTTCTCGGACACGACATCTTCGGCGACGATGTCGAACTCGTACAGGTGCGCAAGCAGGTCGGGATGGTGTTCCAGCGCCCCAACCCGCTTCCCATCTCCGTTCGCGACAACGTGCTGTTCGGTTTCCGCCTTCACGAGGCGAGAACACGCAGGGTCTCAGCCGCCGAAGAAAACGAGGTCCTGGAGTCGTCGTTGCGCCAGGTGCTCCTCTGGGACACGGTGAAGGATCGCCTGGACAAGCCTGCGACGGGACTTTCGCTGGAGGAGCAGCAGAAGCTGTGCATCGCGCGCTTGCTCCCCGTGAAGCCCGAGGTGCTGCTCATGGACGAACCCTGCTCGGCGCTGGACCCCGCCGGGACCGAAGCCGTCGAGGAGATGATCTGGCAGCTTCGCGGCGACTACACCATCCTGATCGTCACGCACAACATGGCCCAGGCGCGGAGGGCATCCGACGAATGCGTGTTCATGCTGTTGGGACGAATCATCGAGCACGGCCGCACCGAGGAGCTTTTCTTGGCACCGGAAAACTCGAAGACGGCCGACTACATCGAGGGACGGTACGGCTGAACCGGAAGACCGGGCCGGAGTCAGGGAGCGTCGCCGGAGCGCGCGGTCCGGGTCGCACGACATCGACGCGGGCGGCCGGGCTCGGCGGGCGAACCAGGACGCTGCTTGCGACCCTCACGCTCGGCGTCGCGGCGTGCTCGCCGCCAGCACCGGATCCGGCGGACCTCATCGTGCACAACGGCCTCGTTCACACACTCGACGACCAACTCGGCACGGTCGCGGCGCTGGCCATGCGCGGAGGCCGCGTTGTCGCTGCTGGGCCCGACGACGAGATCCTGCGCCATCGCGCCACCGGGACCGTGGTGATCGACCTGGGTGGGCGCGCTGTCGTGCCCGGGCCCACCGACAACCATTTTCACGCCCTGGGCGGTGGTCACGGCGTCGACCTGTCGGGTGCGCGCACCATGGCCGAGGTCCTCGGTGCGATCTCCGCCCGTGCCGCCGATACGCAACCCGGCGGGCTCGTCGTGACCAACAGCAACTGGCACGAGGGTCAGTTGGCCGAACAGAGACTGCCGCTCCGTTACGACCTGGACCGGGCCGCGCCGGCTCACGCAGTTGTCGTGGTGCGGGGTGGCCACGAATTCATCCTCAATTCGGTGGCGCTGGAGCGGTTCGGGATCGCCGAGGACGCGGTCTCTCCCCCTGGGGGCAGGATCGGCCGCTACGACGACGGGCGTCTGAACGGAGAGCTGGTGGACCGGGCGAAGGATCCGGTTCGGCTACCTGCCGCCGAGGAGGAGGGCGACCCTGCCGAGCGCTTGCTTCGCCAGCTTGCTGCCATGAGTGCGCTGGGGGTCACTTCGCTGCGGATCCCGGGCGGCTCGCCGCAGCAGTTCGCGCTCTACAGGCAGCTGGCCGAGGAGGATCGCCTGCCGGTGCGTATCGAATTCCTCTTTAGGTTGCGCGGGGTTGCCCCCGAAGATGTGCGCACCACCGTGGAGTCGTGGGGCGTCGCGCCCGGATTCAGCACGGGGCTGCTCTCGGTGGGCGGGGTCAAGCTCGGGGTCGATGGGGGGTTTGAAGGAGGATGGATGCGCGAGCCCTACGAAGAGCCCTGGGGAAGGGGGGCCACCTTTTTCGGGCTCCAGACGATGCCCACCGATGTCTTTCACGGCGTGGTCCGCGAACTGAATGACCTGGGCTGGCGCGTCGCGACCCACGCGGTGGGCGACGCGGCCATCGACCTCGTGCTCGACGCCTATGAGGAGGCCGACACCCGGCGACCCATCGGTGAGCGGCGGTGGACGATCGAGCACGGTTTCATCCCCGCGCCCGACCAGTTCGAGCGCATGCGCCGCCTCGGTCTCACGGTCACCGCCCAGCACCACCTCTACGTGGCGGCCCCCAGCCTGATCGACTACTGGGGCGCGGCGCGCGCCGCACTTACGACTCCGGTCGGGCTGTACGTCGCCGAGGGCGTGCCGGTCTCGCTCGGAACGGACTCGCCCGTCATTCCCCACAACCCATGGCACGTGCTGTACCACTTCACCACCCGCGGCACCATCTCGGCGGGAACGATGGGCGCGGAGTACGCGGTCACGCGGGAAGAGGCGCTACGCCTCATGACGTCGGGGTATGCGTATCAGGTCTTCGCCGAGTCGGAGCGGGGGACGCTCGCGCCGGGTATGGCGGCCGACCTGGCGGTGCTCTCGGACGACTACATGGCCGTGGCCGAAGTGCGGATGGGGGATATCGTGGCGGTGGTCACGGTAGTGGACGGGCGGATCGTCCACGACGTGCGTTAGTAGCGCCCGTGGCGTGTCGCCTGCCAGACCCGGAAGGGTCCCCGGTCGGCGACCGTGCGCACGCTGCGGAACGACCGTTCCAGCAGTGCCGGGATGGGGAGACGCCGCTGCGCCACCAGCACGATTATCCCCCGGGGGGATAGTACTTCCGGCGCGTCGCGGATCAACGCCGACACGGTCTCCAGGCTCTGGGACTTGCCGATGTGGATCGGCGGGTTGGAGAGGATCAGGTCGAAGGGACCGTGCGCGTGGGCGAGGGTGCGTCCGAGGACGCGGGTTGCGCCGTTGACGTTGCGTGCCGCGGCGACCAGCGCGATCGCATCCCGTTCGAGAAGCACCGTCTCGGTATCCGGGTGGCGCTCGAGGCTCGCCGCCCCGATGACGCCGGTGCCCGCGCCGAAATCAAGGACGCGCGCGCCCGGGCGGATGCTCGGCAGGTGGTCGATGAGGAGACAGGTGGCCGGGTCAAGGCGGCCGCACGCGAACACCCCAGGGTAGAAGGTCCAGTAGCGCTCCCCCGTGCCCCAGTCGATGGGCGCGCGGATCTCCCAGGTGTCGAGGCCGTCCGGGTGGGGTGGGGCGTGGGCGCGGGTGGATGCGAGGACCCGGCATCGGCGCTTGATGAGGGTCGGGTGGGGCGTCCCCATGCCAGCGGGGAAGTGGCGTGGCGCGGAACGGATGCCCTCGCCGTTGGCGCCGTAGAGGTACAGGCGGCCACCGTCCGGAATGCGGGCCGCACCCGCGTGCAGGAGCATGGCGGCTTCCAGCGAAGACCGCGGCATGCGCACCCAGACCTCGCCGAATGGTCCGCTCGGTGGCCAGGGGGCGCAGCGCTGATCCCGGGCGAGGCGGCGGTTCCAGGTGGTGGCCGCGTAGCCGGTCGCGCGCAGGGCGCGGGCGAGGTGCGGGGTGGGGTCGCCCAGGATCAGGGCGGTGGGGCGTGTGCCGGTGGTTGTGTCTTAAAA
>VXMI01000107.1 GCA_009841165.1 Gemmatimonadota bacterium
CCCGTTCTGCGGAGCCTCTCCACCACTTGGGAAGGCCGGATCTGGGTGATGCGTCGAGGGGACGAATTGATCGGCGACGGACCGATCGACGTTATGACCGCAGGGGGCGAGTACGTCGGAACGTATCCATCCGGCGCGACCGCGATGCCGGAAGCCTTCGGTCCGAACGGGTTGGCGGCGTTCATCGAACTCGGCGAGTTCGATGTGTCCCGCGTGGTGGTGAGGAGGCTGCCCGTCGAGGTGCGGTGAAAGGCCTGTGTGGACCACTCGAACGCTTTTCAAGCGTCCCGACAATCGTCCGCTGACTTCCGATGCGGTCGTATGCAATCCCGCTCATTTCTGCATATCGTAAGTGATACATCGATAGCGGGTTGTAATGTAAACTGTTGACATATCGCAGTTTATAAATTCTACCGTAGTTCCGCCGGAACTCGGCAATCTTGCCAATGTGAGATTCCTGTCCCTGGCGTCCAACGCCCTCTCGGGTCCCGTACCGCCGGAGTTCGGAGCCTTGACGAACGTCCAGGCATTGGCGCTCGCGAACAACGCGGGCCTGGTCGGCGCTTTGCCACAATCGCTGACCGAACTCGACCGACTGGAAGAGCTGGTTACGAGCGGCACCGACTTGTGCGCCCCCGCGGACGCCGGCTTCCGAGCCTGGCTGGACGGAGTGCACAAGCGCCGTATCAGGTTCTGCATCGAGGCAGATCCCCCGATCGCGTATCTGACTCAGGCCGTGCAGTCGCGGGCGTTCCCCGTTCCTCTGGTCGCGGGCGAGACTGCTTTGCTGCGCGTGTTCCCGACAGCCATGCAGGCCACCGGCGTCGGCATTCCGGCCGTGCGCGCCCGATTCTACGTCAACGGTCGTGAGACCCATGCCGTGGACATCCCGGGCAAGTCCACGCCGATCCCGGTCGCGGTGGACGAGAGCAGTCTCGCCAAATCGGCCAACGCCGAGATTCCCGCGGAGATCATACGACAGGGGCTCGAGATGGTCATCGAGGTGGATCCGGCAGGGACACTGGACGAAGCCCTGGGCGTCGCAAAACGGATCCCGGTGACGGGTCGTCTGGCCGTGGACGTGCGCGCCATGCCGCCGTTCGACCTGACGCTGATCCCGTTCGTCTGGATCCAGACCCAGGATTCGGCGATCGTGGATCTTGTCGGAGCCATGGCCGCGGATCCCGAGAAGCACGAGATGCTTGGAGACACGCGCACGCTCATGCCGGTGGGTAGCCTGAGCGTGACCGCGCACGAGCCGGTGCTGACTTCAAGCAACAATGGGTTTCAGGTATTCGGCGAAACCAGAGCGATCCAGGCCATGGAGGGCGGGACCGGCCACTACATGGGTATGATGGCAAACCCCGTTACGGGAACGGCGGGAATCGCCCGTGTGTCCGGTCGGTGGAGCTTTTCGATTCCCGAACCGAGCACCATCGCCCACGAACTCGGCCACAACATGAGCCTGAGGCACGCGCCCTGCGGCGGTCCGGGAGGTCTTGACGCTTCGTATCCCTACCCGGACGGATCCATTGGAGTCTGGGGATATGACTTCCGTGATGGAGGCAACCTGGTCCAGCCCTCCAGGCCGGATGTGATGTCGTACTGTTTTCCAGGACAGTGGATCAGCGACTATGGCTTCACGAACGCGCTCCGTTATCGTCTGTTCGACGAAGGCGCGCCGGCGCCCGCGGCTGTGTCCGCTCGAGCCAGATCGCTCCTCCTCTGGGGTGGTGTGGACGCAGAAGGGGAACCCTCCCTCAACCCCGCCTTCGTCGTTGATGCACCCGCCGCGCTGCCGGATTCCGCGGGCGAATACGAGATCGCGGGCCGAGGCGCCGACGGCCGCCAGCTGTTCTCCCTGGCCTTCACCATGCCGGAGACCGCGGACGGCGACGGGAGTTCTTCCTTCACGTTCGTTCTGCCGGTGCGGGGCCGATGGGAAGATGACCTGGACCGAATCGTCCTCACCGGCCCCGGCGGGTCTTTCACGCTGGACGGGGACACCGACCGCCCGATGGCCATTCTGCGTGATCCCCGCACCGGGCAGGTGCGGGGCATCCTGCGCGACCTGCCGCCTCCGACCCAGGCGGCCATGGACGCGACCGGGCACGCCGCCGGGACGGGACTGGAGGTGATCTTCAGCCGGGGGATACCGGATGCCGCTGCCTGGAGACGGTGATCCACGGAACATCTGAGTGGCGCGTGCCTTCGCCATCAGAACCCAATACGCGCTCCCAGGAACAGACCGTGGCGTCGCTCCAAACCAAGTAGCGGCGCGACAAACGGACTGATACCAGGCCTGCGGTCGCGAAGCGCGAAGGATTCCCATGACTCGTGCCGCCACGCAACACTGCCCACTCCGAGCCCTAGGAGGCCTCCTGCTCCGATCCAGGCAAACAGGTCGCGTCCCTTTTCTTCGCAGGATGGTCCCTCCCAGTCGCTGGCCACGCATCCCCACGCCCCGTTGAAGGTCGGAAAGGCGATGAACCCGCCGAGAAGGCCGAGGCCCCACCCGGTCTTCCAACGAGATCGCATCCCGCGACTCCATTCCAGACCGTCGATGTCCCGATAGGTGAAGGATCGGCGCATCCCAACCTGGACGAGTTCGAACCCTTCGTCGGTCATCGCGGTGGCCCGGCCGATGAGCTCGCTACCATTGACGGACACGCGGACCCGTCCGCCATAGGGGAACTCCTCGCCGAGAACCGGGACAAAATACTCGCGAACCGAGATGGGTCGCCAAGAGGGGCGAGCCTCCTCGGGCCTGAAGAAGGGATAAGCCACGCCGAACACGAGGCCCAACAAGCCCCCTATGAGGCTTCCCTCAAATACATTCAAGTCTTCATCGAAGGCAAGCAGTGTCCCCCAAACACTGCCGAAAGCGACCCCTTCGTGTCCCCAGGTTCTGATCCCGCCCACTACTTCCAGGCGGTCCAGGTCCCGATACGCGAAGGATCGGTGCAGGTCGTCGTTTGCGACCTCGAACCCTTCGTTATTCACGCCTGTGACGCGGCCGAAGGTCACGATGCCCGCAGAGAACACGCGGATCCGGTCTCCAACTGTCTGGGCGCCCAGCGGGGTTGACATGGTCACCGTTGCCAGCGCGATTAGCGCGAAGGAGTGAAGCAGGATACTGTCGCGGTTTTTCATAGGATTCTCCTCACCACGGTCGGTGCTTCTCGGGCGGCGCCTACCCTGCCGGAGGTGTCTCGTCATCGCCTCCACGCCTCCGGGCCCGGAATTCCTCGGCTGAAGAGCACTTCAATACCTGCGGTGGGCGCCGCTCCCCCGTCCGCGGTCGCGTGCATGGCTTCAGGCGGGTTGCGCAGGATGCCGCGAATCTGCCCGGTGCGCGGGTTGCGGAGGATGGTCATCGGGAGATCGGTGTCGCGGTTGAGGGTCGTCGATTCCCCGGAGCCGCTCAGGGTGATGCTGGCCAGATTGCCGTCCCAACCGGCTCGCAGAGGCAGGACGAACGCGAAGGAGGAACTCCCGTCACCGTCGGCGGTTTCGGGCATCGCGAAGGCTAGCGAGAACAGCTCGACTCCCGAATCGGACTTCCCAGTGAGCCGGTATTCGCCGACAGAGTCAGGAAGCAAGGCCGGGGCGTCGACCACGAAGGCGGGATCCAGGAACGGTACGCTGTCGGTGCCAATCCCGCCCCACAGGAGGAGCGACCGGGTCTGGGCGCCTACGGCCCGACCCTCGTTGAACAGCCGATACCGCAGTGCGTTGGTGAAGCTGTAGTCACTGATCCATTCGGGCTCACAGTAGGACATCAGGTCTGGCCTGGTCGGGGCCACCAGGCTACCGCCGCCACGGAATTCGTACCCCCAAGCGCCGATGGATCCCTCGGAGTAGGGATAGGACAGATCCAATCCCCCAGGCCTGCCACACGGCGCATGACGGAGGCTCAGGTTGTGACCGAGCTCGTGAGCGATGGTGCTTGCGCGAGGAATCGAAAAGCTCGTCCAGCCGCGGATGGAGGCTACTCCGCCTGGGCCCTCAACGCGCCCCGCCATCATGCCCATGTAGTGGCCGCTGCCACCCTCCATCGCCCGAATGGCCTCGGTTTCGTGAAGTACCCTGAATGCATGGTTGCTTGAGCTCAGCACCGGCTCGTGAGCTTTCACATCCAGAGTGCCAACGGGCAGCAGCGTGCGCGTGTCCGCAAGCATGTGGTGGTTCTCGGGGTCCGCGGCCATGGCTTCTGCGAGGTCCACGATCGACTCGTCGTTGGTCTGGGTCCAGACGAACGGGATCAGCGTCAGGTCGAACAGCGGCATCGCCCGGACTTCAACCGCCAGGCGGCCGGTTTCGGGGATCCGCTTCGCGACGCCCAGAGCTTCGTCCAGTGTCCCTTCCGGATCCACCTCGATGACCATCTCGAGCCCCGGTTGCATGACGTCCGCGGGAATCTCGGCGTTGGCCGATTCTGAGAGGTTGCTCTCGTCCACTGCGGTCGGGATCGGTGTGGACGTGCCCGGGATGTCCACAACGTGCGTCTCTCTGCCGCTGAGGTAGAAGCGTGCGCGGACCGCTGGTATCCCGGTGCTGGTGGCATTCCGGGCCGTCACGAAGACGCGCAGCAGCGCCTTCTCCTCCGCCACCAGCGGAACCGGGTAGTCACGCGACTGCACCGCCTGGGTCAAGTATGCCATGGGCGGATCACCCTCAACGCAGGACCTGATACGGCGCTTGTGCACCCCGTTCAGCCAGCCCTGAAAGCCGGCGTCCGGGGGTGCGCATAGATCCGTGCCTCCGGCCAGCAGCGCTTCGAGCCGGTGCAGTCCGGTCATATCGCCTGGCAGGGGTCCCTCCATCCCGGCATTGTTGGTCAGTCCGAGTCTCTTAAGGCTTGCCATTCCGCCGAGTCCGGGCGGAACCGGCCCCTCCAGCCTGTTGTCTTCCAGGAACAGCTCCTCCACGGTCGCAAGGTTGCCCAGTTCAGGAGGCAGGGAGCCACTCAGGGCGTTCCCTTCGAGGGCCAGGTAGGTCACGCTGCCCAGGCCGCCCAGTGCGGGCGGAATCGGGCCCGTGAGATGATTGCCCCAGAGAAGCATTCGCTTCACGTTGGACAGGCGCCCGAGTTCGGGTGGGATCGGGCCGGTCAGATCGTGCCCACCAAGGTCCAGCTCCTCGAGGTTCACAAGGTTGCCGAGTTCAGCCGGGATCGGGCCGGTGAAGGCGTTGGGACTGAGGTCCAGCCGCGTCAGGTTGGCGAGGTTGCCGAGTTCGGGTGGAATCGGGCCGGTGAGGCTGTTGTACCTGAGGTGCAGCGCCGTCAGGTTGGACAGGTTGCCGAGTTCCGGCGGAACTACATATGGGATTCTAACTTACGTTATAACAATAATTTACGCCGCATACCGTTGTGGATGTACCACTTAAGATATGCAGAAATGAGCGGGATTTCATGCGACAG
>VXMI01000056.1 GCA_009841165.1 Gemmatimonadota bacterium
CCCCCCGCCCCCGCCGCCGATGTCCTCCTGCACGGCTTCCAGATCCTCGCGGAACGCGTCGATCTCCTTCGTCAGCTCCTCGGGTGCCTCGGCGGCGGCCGCGACGCGGTCGTCGATCTGGCCCAGCTGTTCGCGCATTTCCCCCATGCGCTCCCGCGCGTCGCTCACCGCGCCCGACAGCCGGTACGAGTCCATCATCGCTGCGTGGCGTGCGATCAGGTCGCCGCGTGAGACGTCGGTCCGGGGGTCGAGGCGCACCTCGACGGGCACCTCCATCGTGGCATCGCCCGCAGACAGCGCCACGGTGTAGCTGCCGGGGAGGACGCGGGGGCCCGGGTCCATCGCCTCGCCGTCCGCGCCGTCGGCCGCCAGCCGCAGGTCCCAGATCACCTCGTTGAGGCCGGCATCGCCGGTGCCGTCAAGTTCCCGCACGACTGTGCCGCGGCCGTCGCTCACTGTGAGCGTCACGCTGTCGGTGGCCGCGCCAAGGTGGTAGCGGATGCGGGCGCCGGCGGGTGGGTTGGGGGCGGCGTAGATGCCGGGGGTCCATCCCTGCGGCGTGTAGAGGTTGTATGAGGTGGCGCGGCGCACCGGATAGAGGTGGGCGGCCGAGGCCATCACGTCGGCGCTCAGGTGCTCGAGCGGAGCGATGTCGTCCATGATCCAGATGCCGAGCCCGTGCGTGCCGACCACGAGGTCGTTGTCGCGCGGGTGCGCGACGATGTCGTCGACGGGCACGGTCGGGAGGCCGTTGTCGAGGTCGTGCCAGGTCGCGCCCCGGTCGATCGAGAAGTGCACGCCCACCTCGCTTCCCGCGAAGAGCAGGTTGTGGGCGCGGGGGTGCTGTGCGAGCGCGTTCATGGAGGTGGCGGGAAGCCCGTTGGTGATCCGCGTCCAGCTCCCGCCGAAGTCAGTGCTCACGTACACATACGGCTCGAAGTCTGCGCTGCGGTGTCCGTCGAAGGCGGCAAACACTTCGCCGACCGCACCGCGCGACGCGACAATGCGCGTGACGTACGTGTAGGACGGCAGGCCGGGCACGTTCCCGGTGATGTCGGTCCAGCTGCCGCCGCCGTCCCGCGTGACGTGCAGCCGGCCGTCGTCGCTTCCGGTGTAGAGCACCACGGCGTCGAGGGGGGACTCCGCAATCGCGGTCAGGTTGCCGTAGTTGGACTGGCCGTCGTTGCGCGACATCTGGGGCTCGCCGCCCGCGACCCCCATGAGTTCCAGCGTGTCGCGGTCGATCGCGTACGTCAGGTCGCCGCTGACCTCCTCCCAGCTTTGGCCAAGGTCCGGCGAGCGGAAGAGGATGTTCGAGCCCGCATACACGACCTCGTCGTCGTGCGCCGACAGGAGCATGGGCGTGTCCCAGTTCCAGCGCAGACTGCGGTTGTCATCCTCCGCGGTCGGGCGGGGCAGGGGGCGAATGCGTGAGCGCTCTCCCGTGGGGAGATGGACGCGCGTCAGGTTACCCCCCTGAGATTCCGCAAACATCAGTTCCGGGTTCGTGGGGTGCATGACGGTGAAGAAGCCGTCGCCCGAGCCCACATTGTACCAGTCTCGGGTGCGGATTCCCTGGTTCGACAGGGTGTTGGAGGGCGCGCACCAGGAGCCGTTGTCCTGCAGGCCGCCGCACACGTGATAGGGGTCGCGCATGTCGACGCCGATCTCGTAGAACTGGCCGAGCGGCAGGTTGCGGAGCTGATACCAGTTGTCGGAGCGGTCCCAGCTGATCGAGACGCCGCCGTCTCCGGCGAGGATCAGGTGGTCCGAGTCGGCGGGGTTGATCCACAGCGCGTGGTGGTCCAGGTGCACCTCGGCCGCGGCGTCGGGGGTGAAGTTGCGCCCGCCGTCCGACGAGCGATACAGGTTCGCGCCCCCAAGGTAGATCCGCTCGGGGTCGTTGGGGTCGACGCGGATCTGGCTGTAGTACATGGGGCGGTTGTTGGTGGTGCTGATCTGCTCCCAGGTCTCGCCGCGGTCGGTGGAGCGGTAGACCCCGTTCTGCGCGTCGGCCCCGGCACCGCCGCCGAACCCCTGGCCGGGCGCGCGCGCGTCCGCTTCGACGAGCGCGAACACGAGGTTGCCGTCACGCCGGTAGATGTCCAGCCCGATCCGTCCCTTGTCGCCCTCCGGCAGCCCCTCGGTCAGCTCCGTCCACGTGTCGCCGCCGTCGGTCGTGCGATGGATCCCGCTGCCCGGTCCGCCCCCGTTGAACCCCCAGGCCCGCCGCCGCCGCTGATAGGTGGCTGCGAAGAGCGTCCGCGGATCGCCGGGGTCCATGACCAGCTCGGTCGCCCCCGTGTCGTCGTCGACGAAAAGCACGCGCTCCCACGTCTGCCCCCCATCTATGGTGCGATACACGCCGCGCTCCGGGTTGGGGCCCCAGAGATGACCGACCGCCGCCACGTACGCCACGTCCGGATCTCGCGGATGCACCTGGATGCGCGCGATGTGGTGCGTGTCCTCGAGCCCCAGGTGCGTCCACGTCCGCCCGGCGTCGGTCGAGCGGTACACCCCGTTGCCCCACGGCGAACTCTGCCGGTTGTTGGGCTCTCCGGTCCCCACCCAGACGACATTCGGGTTCGACGGCGCCACGGTCACGTCGCCGACCGAGGCGGTCGCCTCGTCGCGAAACACGTGCGTGAAGGTGATCCCGCCGTTCTCCGTCTTCCACACGCCACCCGTCGCGACACCGACATAGAAGATCCGCGGGTCCGATTCGACCACCGCCAGATCCGCGACCCGCCCGCCCATGATCGTGGGTCCGACGGTGCGGAATTCAAGCGCGGCGGTGGCCTGCGCCATTGGATGGGCCGGGGCGTCTTGAGCATGTAAGCGCCCGGGCAGGACGGTCGCGAGGAGAAGGCTGGCCAGCACAGCGCCAGCGGCAGTCAGAGAGAGGCTCGGGAAAGGACGACGGCGTTCGATGCGGTCCACGTTGGTCTCCGGAATCGAGGGTCTGCGGCAAGGCGTGGTTTCGCTTCAATCAATAACGACCGGCCGGTTCACCCGACAGCACAGGTATGCAACACCCGCCGACGTAGGTATTGTGTGGGAGCCCGACGAGGGCACTACGGCAAGGGAAACCGACAAGGAGCAACCACGAATGGCTACTCGGCGCGAGTTCATGGGGCAGGCCGGCATCGCTGCGGGCGCCGCGGCACTTGGCCTCGGGTCCCCGCGGCTGGCGGCGGCCCGACCCGGCCCCGACGATCGCGCGGGCCGACCCCGTCCGCCCCGCCATCAGGGCATGAGCATCCTCATCCTGGGCGGCACCGGCTTCATCGGCCCCCACGTCGTGCGCCACGCGCTCGCGCGCGGCCACCGGATCACCCTGTTCAACCGTGGCCGCACCAACACCCACCTCTTCCCTGAGGTGGAGAAGCTCGTCGGCGACCGCAACAGCGACCTCACCGCGCTGGAGGGGCGGCGCTGGGACGCCGTCCTCGACAACTCGGGGTACACGCCGCACCAGGTCGGGCTCTCGGTGGACCTCCTCAGGGACGCCACTGACCAGTACCTCTTCACCTCGACGCGCGCGGTCTACACCGACTTCACCGCGGACGTCATGGACGAGGACGCCCCGATCGGCCCGCGGGACCTCCCCGAAAGCGAATGGACCGCATACGGCCCCGCCAAGGTCCTCGCCGAGCGCAAGGTCGCAGAGGGATTCGGCGCGCGCACGCTGATCGTGCGGCCTCCGGTCATCGTGGGCCCCGGCGACCGCAGCGACCGCTTCACGTACTGGCCGGACCGGATCGATGCCGGCGGCGAGGTGCTCGTACAGGGCGACCCCGCCGACCCGGTGCAGTTCGTCGACGTGCGCGACCTGTCGGAGTTCTACGTCCACCTGCTCGAGCAGCAGACCGCGGGCATCTTCAACAGCACGGGTCCCGGCGCCCCGCTGTCCGCCGCCGAACTCGTTTACGGGATCCGGGCGATCACTTCCACGCCCCTGTCGTTCACCTGGGTGGACTGGGACTTCCTGGCCGATCGGGGCCAGATGCCGCAGCAGCAGCTTCCCTTCTGGCAGCCTCCGCGCGGCCGATACCTCAACTACGGGCGGATCGACAGCAGCCGCGCGATCGCGGCCGGCCTCACCTTCCGCCCATTGGCGGTGATCGCGGAGGACACGCTGGACTGGCACAGGAGCCGCGACGTGGACGGTGAGTATCAGCTGCGCACCGGGCTCAGCCGCGACATCGAGGCGAGACTGCTGGCCGAGTGGCGGGAGGCCGGCGGGTGACCCGCGGGAGGGCCCTTCGATCCGACGGTCGACTAGACCCTCAGGTCGGAATCGGACCTACCACGGCCATTCCGTGATACTCCCGAACTCTCCCGTCCTCAGAAACCTGATCACGGCCTGCGCCGTGTAGCGGCTGCTCATGATGAAGGCGTGCGAGCGCGGCAGCACGATCACCGGCACGCCCTCGATCCGGGTCTGCTCCACGCTCACGACGCCGTCGTCCGGACCGGGGATCGCCAGGTGGCCGATGGGCTGGATGCTGCGGTTGCCGGCGATGATGCCCACTTCGTAGTCGGGCGGGGGCAGCGTCGCCGGGATATCCGTGCTGTCGGTGCCCAGCTCACTGCCGACCGGTCCAAGCACTTCCGTCGCGGCCGGAATCTCCTCGAGCCAGTCCACGAAGAGGCTGCCCTGGCTCGGCGGCGCCAGCAGCACCGCCCGGCCGAGTTGCTCCGGGGGCGACTCGGCGAGGTATCCGCGGATGACGAGCCCGCCCAGCGAGTGCCCAACGAAGTGGATCCGGGGCGACTCGGCGCAGCACCGCTCGACCACGGACCTGACCGTCGCCACCTGTTCGGGGAACGCGGTCCGGAGTGACCTGTAGCCCACAGTGACCACTCCATAACCGGCCCACTCCAGCCGCTGGGCCAGCACAGCCATCGACGCCCGCGAACGACCCAGTCCGTGGACCAGCACCACGGCCTCCTCGTCCGGCGCGGGCCGGCGCTCGCACCCCGGCAGCGCGAGCAGGAGCGACAGGAACAGCAGCCAAACCTTCTTCATGACACCTGCCTGGAGCGTCAGAGACTTCCGTCACACACTCCCTTGTACACCGGTCGCGGCCACAGGATCACGGCCGTGCAAGTCTTCAGCCCTCCCAGGCTCTGCTCAGCACGCGCGCGAGGTTGCCGCCGAGCAGCCGTTCGCGTTCGGAGGCACTCAGACCGCGATCCTCCAGCGCCTCTCGGACATTGTCGAGATCGGCGGGCGTGGACAAGCCCTGCGGGAAGGTGTACGGCGGATCGGGAAGCGGGTCATGTGCATAGCGCTTCCGGACGCGGTCGTCGAAGTCGAGGCCGAGCCCGAGGTGGTCCGGTCCGACCCGGTCGAGGAGGTGGTCGAGGTGCGCCAGGAAGTCGTCCAGCCGCGGCTGGGGGCGGCCGGAGACCAGCGCCGGGAAGGCGCTCAGGGCGATCACACCGCCGCGCCGCGCGCAGGCGTCGATCTGCTCGGCGGTCAGGTTGGCGGGGTGGTCGTGCACGGCCCGGGCGTTCGAATGCGTGAACACGACCGGGGCACCCGACTCGTCGATGGCGCTCAGGCTCGTGCGCACCCCTGCGCGGCTCAGGTCGATGAGCACCCCGGCGGCGTGCATCTCACGAACCGCCAGGCGCCCGAGCCCGTTGAGCGGCAGGTCCGTGCGCTCGAGACATCCGTCGCCGTTCCAGTTCTTCCAGTTGTGCGTGATCGCCATCACCCCGACGCCCAGTTCGCGGAAGCCGCGGATCACCCCGATGTCCTGTTCGACCATCTGAAGGCCCTGGAAGGTCGGCACGACGCCCAGGCGGCTATTCCCATCCGGAGGGACACCGGCGGGGGGCGGCGCAGACAGCTGTGACGTGGCCCGCACGAGGTCCCAGTCGGCCTCGGCCGCCATCGCGTGCAGCGCCAGCAGGTTCCGTAGCACCGCGTCGAAGTGCTCCACAGTGGCGACGGGCACGAATGCGCAGGACACGCCGGCGGCCGCGACGGAAGCGAGGTGAGCGCCAACGGCCTCGCCGCCGCGATCGGGTGACCCTGACGGCACGGACGCATCGATCACCGGAGCCGTTCGCTGGACGTCGACCACGCCGTCGCCGCCAGCTCCGCCTTCCTGCGCCACTGCATCCTGACCGCAAGCGGACACCCCCAACGCTGACGCCAGCATGCCGGATCCGCTCAGCTCGAGGAACGCGCGCCGTGAGGTCGTCATGTCACGCTCCCCAGACCTCTTCCCAGACGCGCAGCCAGTTGAGGCCCATGATGTCGGCGATGTCGTCGTCGCCGTGGCCGCGTTCCAGCAGCCCGGCCGTGATCAGGGGGACTCCGGAGAAGTCGGTCAGCTCGTCCGCGTAGATCCAGTCCTCGTACCGGGGCGGATAGGCCTCGGGCGGGAAGGGGCGCGGGTCGACCGGACCCATGACCACACGCCCGATGATCTGGTCGAGGCCGATCCCGACATGTTTCGGCCCGACCAAGTCAACCACGTACTCCACGTGGTCGAGGAAGTCGTCGATCGTGGCGAGACCAAACGGCACAAGGAAGAAGTTGAATGCGGTGATCCCGATCACGCCGCCCCGGTCGGCGATCGCGCGCATCAGTCCGTCGGTCATGGTGCGCGGGTTGCCCGGCCGCAGCGCGCGCGGGTTCGTGTGGCTGCACACCACCGGTCCGGTCGTGAACTCGAGCGCGTCGAAGGAAGTCGCCTCGGCGCAGTGGCCGCCGATGTCGACCACGATCCGCAGCCGCTGCAACTCGCGCACGACCTCGACGCCCAGGTGGCTCAGCCCGCCGTGCTCCGGGTCGACGCATCCAGAGCCGACGTAGTTCCCGACGTTGTAAACCAGGCCGGCGCTGCGCAGCCCCAGGCGGTGGAAACCGAGGAGCCGGTCAACATCTTCGCCGACATAGTCCGAGCGCTGCCAGCCCAGGACGATCGCAGTCCTGCCCTCACGCCTCGCGCGCCGGATGTCGGCGACGGTCGTGGCATGGACCAGCGTGTCCGCGTGGTCCCGGAGGAAGTGCAGGTGGGGCGAGGCCACCGTGGTCAGCGGACGCACCCCGTCCCGCAGCCCGGTCACCAGGTTGGCGGTGACGCCGCCCGCCCGAAGGTTGGGGATCAGTTCGCTCCGCAGCTCCGAGGCGTCGAGCCCGTTGACGACGAACAGGGTGTCGTGCAGCTGGCGGGCCTCTGCCGCGAGACCCGGGTCGACCCTCACCGCCACGGCCGCGTCGCGCCCGCCGGAATCACCGGCAGCACGATGTGCGACGGATGCTCGGCCGAGTGGTGGACACGCGTGTTCGCGACCCGCATCTCGGCGGTGGTGTCCGAGCTTTTTCCCGTGTTCAGGTTGCGGGCGAAGTTCGGGAAGTTGCTGCTCGACACCTCGACCCGAATGCGGTGCCCCGCTTCGAACAGGTTCGCTCCCGGGAACATCTCCACGTCGATCGCGTAGACCGCGCCCGGGTCGAGCGCAGCCCGGCGGTCGTACCCGTCGCGGAAGCTGGCGCGCGCGATCCCGTGGCTCAGGTTGAGCGCCCGCCCGTCGGGATACACGTCGAGCAGCTTCACGGTTATGTCGGTGTCGGGCGCGTCTGTGGACATGTGGATCGTGGCGCGGATCGGCCCGGTGATCTCCAGCGGCTCGTCGAGGACGGGTCCGGTGTAGACGAGAACGTCGTCCCGCGTCTCGACAGCGCGATTGTCCACCGATCCCTGCGCGATCCCGCCCCGCGCACCCGAGGTGCGGCTGCTCACCGTCGGCACCGGGTTTTCCGGATCGTAGATGAACGTGTCCGAGCCGGCCGCCGAAGGCACCGCGGACGCCAGTTCGCCGTCCCCGAAGAGCGTGTTGGCCTTGCCCCCGCTCGCCAGGTAGAACTTCGTGAAGCGCGTCTCAGGAATCGGCCAGCCGTCCGCCTCGCGCCACTCGTTGGCGACCGGCAGGAAGTACAGCACGTTCGGCAGCGCCGGATTCGGAGCGCCGAGCACCCGGTGATCGAGCCACGCGTCGCGCAGCCGGTCGAGGTCGATGATCGCGTCGGGCCCGTAGTCGCGCAGCCCGATCGTGCGGTTGCGGTTCACCCCGTGCAGCCAGGGCCCGATGATCAGCATGTGGTCGCCGGGATCGCCTGTCCTGACCGCGCTCGCGAAGTGCCTGGACGTCCCCTGGACCTGCCCGTCGAACCACCCGGTCACATTGAACGACGGGATGTCGAAGTCCGTGTACGATTCGTGCGTCGAGATCGGGTCCCACCACGCACTCTCGGTGTCGTTCTCCATCCACGCGCGCCACACGGGCATGTCGCGGCCCACCACTTCGTCGAGCGTGTGGAGCGGAAGCCCGCGCATCGCCCGGCTCCAGTTCCACCCGGTCCGCGACTGATTCACCCGCCCGTCCATCCCCATCATCCAGGTGTAGATCAGGTCGAGCTTGGGCACCCCGTTCCACCGCACCAGGTCGCGGAAGCTGTCCTTCGGCGCCACGTACCCGAGGATCGCCACGTGGTGCGGATTGTTCTGCTTCGCAATCAGCCACTGGTTCATCCCGCTGTACGACCCGCCCGATGTCGCCACCCGCCCATCCGACCATGCCTGCGACGCGATCCAGTCGATGATGTCGCTGCCGTCCTCCGAGTCGTCGTACCACGCGTTGAATGCGCCCTCCGAGTCGTAGCGCCCCCGCACGTCGGCCGTCACGTAGGCATATCCGCGCTCGACGAACCCCCAGGCCTCGTCGAGGGTCCCGTCGCTGTTGTTGTTGTAGGGCGTGAGGGTGAACACGGCTGGCCGCTCGCCCGCTTCCGCTGGCCGGTACACGTCCACCGAGAGTGAGACCGCGTCCCGCATGGCTATGTGAACGTCGTATTCCACGACCATCGGATAGTCGATCAGGTGCGGCGTGGCCTGGGCCGATGCGGGAGCGGGTGTAACGGTCCGCAGGGCGGCGGCGCAGTTAAGCAACAGGAAGGCGGTGACGGTGTGTCCAAAGGGGGTCGAACATCTCATGGCAGACTTCCTTGGTAGACTGCTGAGGAGAACTGCCGGATCCCGGGATCCAGCGTGCCGGGGCTGGTGGCAACGTACGCGCCGACCAGCCCATGACGCCATGGTGGCCGCCCCCGGGCCCAATGGAAACGAGGACCTGATGAGAGCTTTGCGAATCGTGTTGGCCGGAGTGCTTGCGTTGTCTTTCGCCGCTTGCGGCACGGGCAGCGACACGGAGCCACAGCTGCGGTCGGAGGTTCGGGACAGCGCGGGGGTTACGATCGTCGAGAACGCGAGGCCCGCGACGGGTTCGCGGCTCGGGTGGCGGGTCGGGGAGGCGCCGGCGGTGTCCATCGGAGCGCTGGCGGGGGCCGAGGTGTACCAGCTGTACGCGGTCGAGGATGCC
Source organism: Gemmatimonadota bacterium (assembly GCA_009841165.1). GTDB lineage: Bacteria > Gemmatimonadota > Gemmatimonadetes > Longimicrobiales > Gaopeijiaceae > Bin94. The sequence goes on from VXMI01000056.1 coordinate 9,403, forward strand.
GCGCGGCTTGCCGATGGGCGGATCGCGGTGGCCAACGGCGGAACCGGGGAAATCCGGTTGTTCTCGGCGAGCGGTGGCCACCTCGCGAGTTGGGGAGGGATCGGCGAGGGGCCTGGAGAGTTTGCGCAGTGGGATCCGGAGGCGGTCACCGAGTGGCCGGGCGACTCGATCGTGGCCGCCGAGTGGTGGCGCGGCCGGGTCGCGGTCTTCGACGCTGACGGCAACCCCGGCCGCACCGCCACGCTGGGCGAGGGGCGCTTCTCGTTCCTCGGGCGGATGCCGGGCGGCGGCATTCTCGCGAAGCCCGCTCTCACGGGCGGACTGCGATTCGGGGCAGACGGCTCGACCTTGCGGCGTCTGGAAGCCGAGTTCGCCCTGGTCACGCCCACCGGTGACATTCATGCTTCCCTGGGCACGCAGCCCGGCGAGGAGTGGTACTTCTCGCCGGACAGTCCAAGCGGGCGTCCCCATCCCTTCGGCAGGTCGGTCCTGGCGACCATCTGGGGCAACCTGGCCGTCGTTACCGCGAACGACACCTACGAGATCCGGGCTTACGACAACGACGGCGTTCTTGCGAGGATCGTCCGCCGCGACCACGAACTGCGGGCTCCGACACAGCCCGAACTGGACGCCTGGTTCATTGGTGCCTATGGGCAAAGGTCGGAGGACGAACAGGCACGCCTGCGCGCGCTTTTCGAAGGCATGACGCTGGTCGAGTTCTTCCCGGCGTTCTCCGCGTTGCATGCCGATCAGATGGGGTACCTCTGGGTGCAGGAATACAGGCGTCCGGAACAGGACGAGAACATCTGGACCGTCTTCGGCGCGCACGGGCGTGTTCAGGGATTCGTGGACACACCGCCGGACCTCGAATTGTTCGAAATCGGCGCGGACTACATTCTCGGTACCACAACGGACGAACTCGGCGTGGAGCGCGTGCAACTGTGGCCGCTGGACCGGAGCCCGCGGTGATGGCCCTCCCGGACAGGTAAACGCCGGTCCCGCCGGCGGCGTCTCACTCCACGACAACCACAAGCGAAGAGCAACCAGGACCGCGAGCGCCATGCTCTCCGACCAAGAGATCTTGGAGTTGGCCGTCAGGGCCGGGAAAGGAGAACGCGAGGCGCTCGGAAGTCTGGCGGGTGCTCTCCGTCCCCTCATCTGCCGGTGGGCGCTGGTCATGACCGGCGACCACGACGATGCGGAGGACATCGCGCAGGTCGTATTGACGAAAATGATGAGATCGATGCACCGCTTCGACGGCCGCTCCAAAGTGACGAGCTGGGTCTACCGGATCACGAGAAACGCCAGCCTGGATCACCAGCACGGGAGAAAGCGCGCCCTGAAGCTGGCCGACAAACTCGGGCGCCTGACCCAGGCGGATGCGCATCAAATCGAGGATCCGCTGGACAGGATCGAGATGAAAAGAACGCTGCGACTGATTCGGACCCTTCTGCGGGAGCTGCCGATGCGGCAACGGGAAGTCTTCGATCTGGTGGACCTGCAGGGAATGCAGCCGAAGGAGGCAGCCGACCTGCTGGAGATGCAGCCGGGCACGCTGCGGGTGCACCTGCTGCGAGCGCGGCGGAGGATGCGCCGGGAGATGCTGGCGCAGGGATACGGGAAAGGGGGGGATGATGGATCATCGTGATGACTGGCCGGACCGGCTCATGGAAGGGGACCTGGAGCCCGGCGAAAGCCTGGATGCCGGCGAGCGCGAGGCCGCAAAGCGGATCGCCCGCGACATGCGGAACATGAACGCCGTGCTGGCGGCGATGGCGGACCGGGCAAGTGAGCGCGTTCCCACGTTGATGAACGGGCTCGGCGCTCCCGCGCTTCGTCGGCCTGCGTGGAAGAGGTGGACCATGGCGCCATTGGCAGCCGCGGCCGCGGTTGCCGCGCTGATCCTCGTGCGCGGCCAGGGAGCCGACCAGGGCGGAGGACTCGAATCTTCCGCAGGCGCACCGCCGGCAACAAACATGATGGCCGAGTTGGACGTGGAGGCAGACAAGCCCTTCGTCGTCTTTCCTACATCCGATCCCGACATCGCCGTGGTATGGCTGCTCAACCCGAAGGAGAGCGACTGATGATTGCGAGAGTGTGCAACACCGTTCCGGCCGTTTTCATGCTGCCACTTCTTCTGGGACCGCTGGCAGGGGTCGCCGGTGCTCAGGAAGAAACCGCAAAGGACTTCCAACCCGTGCGATTCCGTTTCTACCTTGTCCAGGCGGATGGCTTCACGGAGCAGGACCCCGAGATTGCGGACGTGGTCAACGAGTTGAGGAAGCTCTTCAACTTCCGGGGATATCGGCTCGTGTCCACGCCGGTAGTGAACACTGTCCTGGAATGGTCCGTGTCTGGTCGCTGGGAGGGCTTCGGAACCCAGAGGATCGTTGTGGGGGACTCGGAGACGCCATGGGAACTGAGCGTGGATGTCAGGTCGGCCCCCTCGTCGCCGACGATCCGTGTCGAAGTGACACTCACCAGCATCGTCCCCTGGAGCATCAGGGAAAACGCAAGGCGAGACCCCGTGGAAGTGTATCTCGAGGCTTCGGTCACCATCCGCGATGGTCAGACGGTCGTGCTGGGGTCGACTCGCACCTCCGCCGAAGAGCCTGTGCTCATCCTGGTGCTGACCCCCGAGTTCGATCCGGCATGATGGCCACGAAGTGGTTACGGACCCGGTTTGCACTGCTTGCGTGTGCATTGTCAGCCGCCTGCGCCCAACAGGACCCCGGCTCGCAGTCCGACAACCTCACCACCACCTTCGACACCGTCGGCGGCGTGGTCCACGCCACCAACACCGGCACCCCGCCCGAATGGCGGCTCGCGCCCGTCGTCTCGATCGGGCCGAGGACGCTCACCGATGAAGGGGGTCCGGAGGAATTCGGATGGGTCACGGCGGTTGCATTGGGCCCGGACGGACACGTGTTCGTCGCCGATACCCGAAACCACGAAGTGCGGGTGTTCGGTCTGGACGGAGCGCACCAACGCACCTTCGGGCGGGAGGGCGAAGGGCCCGGCGAGTTCAGGAGCCTGTATTCACTGGCCTGGGTGGGAGACAGGCTGCTCACCTTCGACCCGCACCTGGGCCGCCTGGGGGGATTCACGGCCGAGGGCGAGTGGCTGGGCCAGAGGCGGACCGTGGCGGGGCTTAGCGGCTCGCCTGCCGACATTCGGCTGTACCCTGTCGGCGCGAACGAGGTCTTTCGCTTCGCCTACGGACCGGAAAGGGGATCGCACTGGGTAGGTCACGACGGCGGCGGCGACACGGGCGACACCATACCCCGCCTGACAGTCGAGCCCGAGGAGCTCCCCGGCGGCGGCACTCCGATCATCTGCCAGTGGGGAGGGGGCATCATCAGCTTCTTCGAACACCCGTTCGGGACGCGGTTCGTGCAGCATCCGGGTGCCGGCGGGATCACATACGCCGCGTGGGGATACGACTACCGGGTTGTGGTAACGGAGCCGGGTGGGGACACCCTTCGGGTCATCCGGCGCACACTGCCCGAAGAACCGATCTCCGACGAGGAATGGGCCGCCGGCAACGTGGAGTTCGACGAGTTCCGCAGAGAGACAAGCGATGCTGATTGCGACCGCCGCGGCTTCACGCGGCCGGATCGAAAGTCGTTCATCCAGCAGATCTTCGTGGCTCCCGACGGGAACCTGTGGGTCGAAGTGATCCGGAGCGCCGGCAACCGCTGGGAGTTCTTCGACACCGAGGGCCGGCTGCTCGGCAGCGTTCCCGTGGTTCCGCACAAGGATCGCACCGTCCCCGTCTTCCGTGGGGACTACCTCGCCACGATCCGCCAGGACGAGCTCGATCTGGACCACGTGGATGTCTGGCGGCCGGAACGGGTAAAGGTTACCGAGGACGAGCCGATGCGGTGACCTCGGTCTCCGGTCGCCGCTGCAGAGGACGGGTGCAGAGGATGCAGCGGGGTGGGGCGCCTCGGACCCCGGATGCACAGATGATCGGTCGATGGTGGTCACAATCGGAGTTTGCACACTCCCAGACTTCCAGATCCCGCAAGAGTCCTACCTCCGTAACGCGAATATGCGACATGGGTGGCTAAAACGGCGACGGAACATAGACATATTCCGCCGAATGACGCAACTGCGGCCGCGACCCGGTCCCCGCAGCACCGTAGCGCCGCGCGCCGGACCAACTTGCGCCCCCGCTCCGCGCTCCCCATTCTGACGGAAACATCAGGGCTTCTTGCAGAGGAACAGAGCGCCATGCACCAACGGGAACGCTTCAGCCGCAGACACTTCCTCAGGAACGCCGGAACCACTGCGGTCCTCGGCGCCGCAGGAGCTTCGAGCCTGGTTCGCCCGCGCAGCGCGGCAGCCCGGGACGGCATCGGGCACCCCAACGGAAACCCTGCCCGCCCCATCCCACTCGCCCTCGACGACTACGACTTCGACGAGGTCTACGAGCGCAAGGGCACCGACAGCGTCCGCTGGGACCGCGCCGTCAACCAGTACGGCGACGGCATCGTCGCCGGCATGGGCGTCGCCGACATGGACTTTCGCGCGGCCCCCTGCGTAACGCGCGCGCTGGCGGAGCGATGTACGCACGAGAATTGGGGCTATATGCACCGCCCCGATTCCTACGCCCAGGCAGTGGCCGAGTGGAACCACCGCCGCTACGGGCTGGACATCGATCCCTCCACGATCGTCTTCACCACCGGGGTTCACCCGGGCATCATCGCGGCGCTGCACACCTTCTCTCCTCCCGGCACCCGCGTCCTCCTGCAGACTCCCACCTACTCCGGCTTCTACACCGACATCCGATTCAGCCGCACCGTCGCCGACGACAGCCCCATGCTCGTCGACGCCGATGGCCGCTACTCGATCGATTGGGACGACTTCGAACGCCGCGCGCGCCGCTGCAACACCTTCATCCTCTGCAATCCGCAGAATCCCACCGGCAACTGCTGGTCCGCCGAGGACCTGACCCGGATGGGCGAGATCTGCCTGAGGCACCGCGTGATCGTCCTGGCCGACGAGATCCACTGCGACTTCGTCACCGCCGGCAATACCTACACACCCTTCGCCAGCCTCGACAAGGAGCTCGTCGACAACAGCCTCACCTTCAAGTCCGCGAGCAAGTCCTTCAGCCTGGCCGCGATGAAGGTCGCGTGGTACCACAGCACCAACCCCGACCTGCTCGCGCGCACCAGGCTCAACACGCGCGCCGACCTCAGCACGCTGGGCATGGTCGCCAGTCGTGCCGCGCTGAAGGAAGGCGAACCCTGGCTGGACGACCTGCTGTCCTACCTCGACGCCAACCACGACTTCGCCGCGTCGTTCGTCCGAGACAACCTCCCGGGGATCACGCATCGCAAGGGACAGGGCACCTATCTCGCCTGGCTGAACGTGGCAGAGTTCGCGGACCGCATCGGGGCCGCCGGGACCGCCGAACGCGAGAGCGCCGAGGGCACCGACACAAGGACGCCCGAGCAGGTCGTGCAGCGATGGTTCGCCGAGCGCGCCGGCGTGTTCCTCAACCCGGGTTCGAGCTACGGCACGGGTGGAGGCGGATACATGCGCATGAACCTGGCCTCTCCGCGTGCTATTGTAGAGAGGGCAATGAACAACATGGCCGCCGCGGTGGCCGAAGCATGAGGAAGATCGCAATGAAGAGAATCAGCACGACCGTAGCGACCACGGCGGCCGCAGCCGCCCTTGTCCTGGCTGCCTTCGTCGCACCGCCCGCGGCCCACGCGCAGTTCGACGAGGTCGGGGTCATCACCTTCCCGACCTCGGCGACCGGCGAGGCGCAGAACCACTTCCTGCGCGGCGTCGCGATCCTGCACAGCTTCGGCTGGAAGCAGGCGCGCGAGCAGTTCCACGCCGCCCAGGCGATCGACCCCGACTTCGCGCTGGCCTACTGGGGCGAGTCACTCGCCTACAACCATCCGCTGGTCACCAACATGGACCCGACCGAGCCGAGGAAGGCGCTTGAGCGACTAGCGCCGACCGCGGAGGAGCGGATCGCCAAGGCGCCGACCGAGCGTGAGAAGGGGCTCATGCGCGCCGTCGAGATCCTGTGGGGCGACGGCGACCACACCCAGCGCCGCTTCGAGTACATGGAAGCGATGGGCGACCTGCACGAGATGTATCCCGAAGATCCCGAGATCGCGGCCTTCTACGCGCTGTCGCTTCTGGGCGTCAACCGGCTGAACGGCAACGTGACCGAGCGCTACAACATCCGCGCCGGCACGATCGCGCTCAAGCTGCTGAACGACAACCCGGTCCACCCGGGCGCGGCCCACTACACCATCCACTCCTTCGACCATCCGATCAACGCGCCGCTGGCGCTGGAAGCGGCCTACGCCTTCGCCGGCATCGCGCCGGCGGTGTCGCATGCACGCCACATGCCCACGCACATCTTCATCCAGCACGGCATGTGGGACCTGGTGTCGGGGCACAACCAGTCCGCCTACGACGTTGCGGTCGAGCTCTGGGAGCCCGGTGACGCGCTCGGCGACGCGGTGCACTCGCTGGACTGGGGACAGTACGGCGACCTGCAGCGCGGCGACTACGAGAAGGCGCGCGTGTGGATCGAGCGGATCGAGGCCATGGTCGAACACGAGGGCTTCGAGGTCGGCGGAGCGCGAGGCGCGGCCGGAACGGCGCGGGCGCAGGGTGCCGTGCCGCTCCTGAAGTCGCGCTACACGGTCGAGACCGAGGAGTGGGACGTGCGGCCCGTGACCGACGAGATGCGCAGCGTCGAACTGCTCGCCACCGGCCTCAGCGCCGCGCGCACGGGCGACCAGGAGACGCTCGCAGCCGCCGAGAAGGCGCTCGCCGAGAAGTCCGAGGGCAGGGGCTACGACCACGTCATGCACATGCAGATCAGCGCGCTGCTGCACCACGGCATGGGCCACGCCGACATGGCCACCGACTTCATGGACAAGGCCGTCGAGACCGTCGAGGCCATGGCGCCGCCGCGCGGCTCCGCCAACCCGGTCAAGCCCGTCCACGAGCTCTTCGGCGAACTGCTGCTCGAACTCGACCGCCCCGAGGACGCGGCCGAGATGTTCCAGACCTCGCTCCTTCGCATGGCCGGCCGGCCGCGCTCGCTCCTGGGTCTGGCCCGGGCGAACGCCGCGATGGGCAACACCATGGTCGCGCTCGAGAACTACCAGAAGGTGGCCGCGCTCTGGGAGGGCCGCAGCGGGATCGCCGGGCTCGACGAGGCGCGCGGGTTCGTGGACGAGCAGGCCGCAGGCGGAAGCGGGAGTTCGAGCCGGTAGGCAGCCCGCAGGCCACGGACAACGTTCAGCGGCTGCCGGGGCCGGAGCACGGCCTCGGCGGCCGCTTTCCTGTGCCAAGTGACCATGCTAAACCAATTTGTTTAGTATCGACTACTGCAGCCCCACCCCCAACGCGACCGCAATCGCGACCAGCCCCAGCGCCACCAGCCCCAGGTACAGCGGGACCACATGCCGGATCCAGTCCTCGTAGCGGACGCCGGCGGACGCCAGAATCGCCATCAGGGCGCCGTTCGTGGGCGTCAACAGTTCGCAGAGCCCCGCGCCGTACTGGTAGGCCAGCACGGTGACCTGGCGCGACATGCCGAGCAGGTCCGAGAGTGGCACCAGGAGCGGCATGGTCAGCACGGCCTGCCCGCTGACGCTCGGCACCGGCACGTGGATGGCGGTGTGGGCCGCCACCATCCCGAAACTCGACGCCAACACGGGCAGCCCCTCCAGCGGCGTGAACATGGCGTGCACGATGGTGTCGACGATGCGTCCGTCCTGCAGCACCACGTAGATCGCGCGCGCGAACCCGATCAGCAGCCCCGCGTACGCCATCGAGCGGAAACCGCGCACATACGCCTCGGCCGTGCCGCCGATCTTCATCCCGGACAGCAGGCCCACGATCACGCCCATGATGAAGAACGCGGCCGACAGTTCGTTGAACCCCCAATGCCACAGCATCATCCCCACGACGACCATCCCGAAGGTCGCGAGCACGAGCGCGAAGATGCCCAGATCCGACGCCCGCACGCCTTCGCCGCCGGGACCGTGCCCGCCCCCTGAGCCGCCGTCGACGCCAGCCGCACCGTCGTCCGCACGCCTGCCCGACCCCCGCGTGCGCCGCGCATAGCGCATGGTCATGGCGATCCAGAACGCCAGCGCAATCGCCAGGAACACGATCCGGAACCCCGCCCCCGACATCAGCGGCAGTTCCGCCAGACGCTGGGCGATCGACACCTGGAATGGATTGATGGGACTGAAGGCCGACCCGACGAACGCGGCCCCCGCACTCATCGCGACCGCCACCATCGGAGTAAAGCCGAGCCTGCGGGTGAGGATCAGCAGGACGGGGATCAGCGGAATGATCTCTTCCTGCATGTTCTCGACGACTCCCCCGGTCGCGAAGAACAGCGACACCACCGGGATCACGAGGAGATCCCGGCCGCCCAGCGACCGTATCAGCGAGGTGACCCCGCGCTTCAGGGCCCCGGTCTCGTCGACCACCGTGAACGCGCCGCCGATGAGAAAGACCAGGAAGATCACCTCGGCCGCGTCGGCCATCCCACGCGGCAGCGCGACGATCGCCTCGAAGAAGCTGACCGGGCTCGGCTCGACCTCGTGGTAGGTGCCCGCCACCACCACGCTGCGCCCCGTCGCCTCATCGTCGCGCCGCTCGTACTCGCCCGCCGGAAGGAGGTGGCTCCCCACCGCCGCGAGGATCACGCACGCGGGCAGCTGGACTAGCGGGTGCGGATCCGTCACGGGCCGCTTGCGGGCCGTCAAGGCGGTGGGGTGGGGCGGGGGGCGGTCACGGTGTGGGTCGGCTCAACTCTCCGGCGGCTTCTTTTCGAAGGTGGAAGTCTTGTAGAAACCGTCGGGCTCGTCTCCGATCTTTGCATGGCCGGCCAGGCGGTAGATGCCGGGCGGGAACTTCTCGTCCTCGATGTTGATGGGGCAGACGTGCACCTGCTGATTGGTCTGCGTACTGAAGAACACGTTGTTCTGCACGGTAACCCACCCGCCGCCGACGGCGCGCTGCCACTCCGTCCAGTATATCGCGAAGCCCGCTGCGGAACTGGTAAGGCTACTGGACACGCAAAAGGACAGCGTAAGGCTGGCACCGCCGGGCAGCGACGCCGTGAGAACGCCTTCCTCGTCGACCGAAATCCCAGGCAGCGAGTCGTACTCCTCCTGGTGCACGCGCACCATGATCGAGTCCTGCGTGACCGACTCACCGCCCGAGTTCGTGGCCGTCACCGTCAGGTACGCCGAGCTGATGGTGTCCTCCATCGCGCCCATGCCCGTCGTGGTGACTGTGCTTCCGTCAACCGACGCCACCGCCACCATCTCGTCCGTGCTTGTGACCGTGTAGGTCAGGTCGCCGCCTTCGAAGTACGGCGACAAGTCGAGGGGCACCATGCTGTCGACGATCATGTCATGGGTCGGGATCGTGTCGGCGATCCCGGGCGGCGGCGCCGTGACCGTCACGTCGACCTGTTGCGCCGCCTGCAGACCCTCCGGGTCGGAGGCCGTCACAGTCACGACCGTGCTGCCCGCGGCCTGCGCACCGATCTCGACCATTCCGTCTGCATCGATCAGCGCCGTCACGAAGCCGGTGTTCGAGCTCACCGCTTCGAAGACCAGATCGTCGCCGTCCGGATCGCTGAAATGGTCGGACGGGTCGAGCCTGACCGTGTCTCCCACCATCAGCATCTGCGGCGGGATCGTGTCCGTCACCTCCGGCGCGCGGTTGGGCGCCTCGACGGTCACTGTGAACTCGACCGTGCCTGTGTTGTCGGCCTCGTCGGTGGCCGTGACGGTCACGGTCGCGGTGCCCTCGCCGACGGCGGCGACCGTCAGGCTGGACCCGTCGAGCGCTGCAGTCGCCACGGCGGTGTCGGAGCTGGCGGCGGCGAAGGTCAGGTCGTCCCCTTCGGGATCTTCGAAGAACTCGGCGACGTCCGCGGTGATGGTGTCTCCGACGGTCACCGTCCGGTCGTCGATGCCTCCCACCACGGTCGGCGGCTGGTTGGTGGCCTCGACCGTGACGCCCATCGTCTGCGTGGCGCTCAGGCCGCCGGGGTCGCGCGCCGTCACCGTGATGGTCGCGCTGCCGGCCCCCACACCCGTCACCGCGACGGTGGCGCCCGACACGGAAGCCGTGGCAACAGCCGCGTCCGAAGTCGATGCCGCGTAGGTGAGCGCGTCGCCGTCGGGGTCGCTGAAGTTGGAAGCGACGTTGACGGTGACCTCGGCGCCGACCTCGATCGTGAGCGCGCCCAGCGAGCCGACCGCCGTGGGTGCCCGGTTCGCGGGCGGCGGCGGCGGGGGCGGAGTCGGATCCGGTCCTGTTCCGCCGTCGCCCCCGCAGTTCGCCGCCCACACGGCCACAACCGCCGTCATCAAAATCGCTGCCAGGATTCGCATCGCTCGCATTTGCGCTCGTTCTCCTGTGAGGTGGTGGGGGCCGCGCCGTGCGCGAACCCTCGGATGCCGGGCCGGGACGACGCCACGCCCCAGGTGCCTACCGGGCGGTGAACCCGAAGCTTCCGTCAGGCTATGCCGCGAAAGGTGGCCACGCAACCCGGAGACGGTCGGGCCCGGATCACCGCTCTTCCCTCAGAATCACATGAATCTCCGGGCCAGCGAGTGCCCGGAGCGCGGCCTCCTCGCCGATGACACGTACAACTTTGCCATCGCTGTCAAGTACCAGGATGGGGCCGTGTTCGACGTCGTTCTCGAAGCTGATCACTTCCGCGCCTGCTTCCGCGGCTGCGGCGATGTCGACGGCCAGTGCGGGTTCTGGAAGGCGGTAGGACTCGGCGTGGGATGCATCGATGCTGTAGAAGCCCAGGTCGGCGAATGACTGAAGCGTGACGGCGCTCGGCGGGTTCGGCACCCCGAGAGTTGCAGTGGGCGTCATGAGTTCATGGCCCAGGACCGACTCCCGCCAGTGCGAGTCGTCGCCGCCATTCTGGACGGGCACCTTCGGGCCGGCGTAGTCGGAGCCGCCCGCGGCGTTGAAGGCGGCGATGGCGCGGGCGCCCGAGAAATGCGTGTCGGCGGTGGGGTCGGTCTCGGAAGGATTGCGTACGAGGCCGCTGCGCAGCCACGGCCCCGACCCGAATCCCAGGACGTGCGCGATCTCGTGGATCGCGATCTCCCGCAGATTGCCTGCCCGGGCGATACGGTCGATGTCGGCACGGTCGAAGATCGCGATGCCGAGGAGCGGCGTTTCGTCGCTGGAACGGATGTAGCAGAGGCGGGCGACCGCGGCAGTCCCGCCCTCGCCGTCGAGGTCCGCGACCAGGAAGACGACGGCGATGTCGTCGATGGTCTCGACGTTGATGTTCACGGTGATTCCCCTGATCGGGCATGGCAGGGTTGCGTTCACGGCGATGTCGTCGAATTCGGTGAATCGGAGGGCCCGTTGCCAGTAAGCTGCGGCGTTGCTGAACACTCTCTCCTGGGACGCGGTCACGCTGGCGGCGAAGCCGAGGCCGATGTTGAAGTTCATGATCGGTCGGTCGACGGTAACCGCGAAGGCCTGGGCCGCAGATGCGCCGACGGGGTCGGTGGCGGTGACGGTGATCACGGCTTCGCCCTGGCGGACACCACGGACAATGACGTAGGGGTGCGCCACCCTGACGGTGGCCACCCTGGTGTTCGAACTCTCGGCGGTGTAGGTGAGGGGATCGCCGTCGGGGTCCTCGAAGTGCGGTGACACGCCAAGGGTTCGCGAGGTCCGCTCGTTGAGGGTGAGGTCGGGGATTGCGGAGGTTGCCACGGGGGCACGGTTCCGGACGGTTACGGTGAAGCTCTGCCGGGCGGACAGGTCGCCGGGGTCGGTGGCGGTGACGGTAATCGTGGCCTCGCCCGTGATCGCGGCGGTGCGAACGGTGAGGGTGGTGCGGGTGATGGTCGCGGTGGCCAGGCCACCGTCCGAAGATACGGCGGCGAGGGTGAGAGAGTCGCCGTCGGGGTCGGTGAAGTGCCCGGCGAGGTCGAGGTGGAGGGAGTCGCGCTTGAAGAGATCCTGGGCAGGGAAGGTGATGGCGACGGCCGGGGCGCGATTGGGGACGGTGACCTCGAAGCTCTGTTGTGCGGTCAGCCCTTCGTCGTCGGTGGCGGTAACGGTGACCAGGGCCTCGCCCTGCGACACGGCCGTTGCGATGAGGGTGCCGGCCGATCCGGTGACGGCCACCACGTCGCGGTCCGACGACGTGGCGACAAAGGTGAGCGGGTCGCCGTCGGGGTCGTTGAAGTAGGGGGCGAGTTCGAGCGTGTCCGCCTCGTCCTTGAAGAGCGTGAGGGGAGGGATCGTGTCCACCGCTGCCGGGGGGCGATTGGGTACGGTGACGTGGAGGCTGTGAGTGGCGGTCGCCCCCTCGTCGTCGGTGGCGGTAACGGTGACCACGGCCTCGCCCTTGGCGAGCGCGGTCACGGTCAGGGCACCGCCGACGATGGACGCGGCGACCCTGCTGCTGTCGGATACCTCGGCGCTGTAGATCAGCGTGTCGCCGTCGGGATCGGCGAAGAGGGGGGACACGTCCAGGGTGTCGGCGTGGTCGACCTCGATGGTGCGCGGTGGGATCGAGTCGACGGCGACAGGGGCGCGGTTGGGTACCGTGACCCGGAATGATTGTACGGCCGCTAGCCCGCCGGGGTCCGTCGCGGTGACTGTGACGGTCACCGTGCCCTTTGCGAGGGCGGTGAGCGTGACCCTGGAGCCCCGTATCGAGACCGCGAGCCGGGCGGAATCCGCCGCAGCCGTGTAGGTCAGCTCCTGCCCGTCGGGCTCGCTGAAGTGTCGGGCCACGTCGAGCGTCGCGGAGTCGCCGACCATCAGTTCGCGGTCCTCGATGGTGCCGACGGTGGTGGGCGCGCGATTGGGCACCACCACCCGGAAGCTTTGCCGCGCCATCAGGCCGCCCGGATCGGTGGCGGTCATGGACACGACCGCGGTGCCGGGGGAGACCGCCGTAACCGTCACGGTGCTTCCCGTTGCGGCCACGGTGGCAACGCCGGGGTCGGACGACGTCGCGGCGAAGGTTAGCACGTCTTCTTCGTTCGGGTCGCTGAAGCAGACGGTCACGGTGGCCGAGTTGCCCACGTGGATCGTCTGTTCGGGGACCGTGCCGCAAGGTGCGGGGGGCTGCGGGTCGTAGCAGGTGGCGAGGAAGGCCGCGGCGAGGACGGCCAGGGCGGCGGTTGCGCGCCTGGGAGTTTTCAATTCAGGCAAGAAATGTCACCGACACTTTACTTACTGTAAACCCGACATGACACCAATCGTGCCGGTGCGGCCTCAGCTGATCCCCACCCGCCCCCGCACGTCTGCCAGCATGGCCGGCGAATCGTATCCGACCCCATCCTTGAACACGACCGTCACGTTGCGTATCACCGCGGGATCCGCGGTGAGGTCACCGCTCATGACGACCAGGTCGGCGATCTTCCCGGCTTCGACGGTCCCCAGATCGTCGAAGACATCCAGCACCCGGGCGCCGTTCGCGCTCAGGATCTCGATCGCCTCGTGGGGTGCGAACCCGGCTTCCGACAGCAGCTCGTAGTTGCGCTGATCGCCGTAGCCGGGCAGGGCGCCGCCGTTCCCGGTCGGGTCGACACCCGAGGCCAGCACGCCGCCGGCATCGTAGAACGCCTTCTCGTAGGCCATCGCGGTCTGGAACTCCTCCGGGGAGCGTCCGATCTCGTCGATCTGGGCCTTCGCGGCCAGGTAGTCCTCGCGTACCGCCGGCGCCATGGCCTCGAGCGAGCGAGCGTCGCGCGTGGGCCGTCCCTGGATGAAGAGCTCGTACACAGCCAGAGTCGAAGTCATTGCCACGCCCGCGTCGATCATGGCCTGGAAGGTGGCCTGCGCCTCGGGCCCGTTCACGTCGATCGAGGTGGCGTCGTCCCACAGGCTCTGGGGACACTCGTCGCGGCCGCGGCCCTCCGAGTAGTCGCTGTTGGTCGCGAGCCCGTGCTCGATGTTGTCGATCCCGAGTGCCACCGCCTCGGTGAAGCTGATCGAGCACAGGTGGCCCGTGACCTTGATCCCCTGCGCGTGCGCTTCGTCGATCGCCGCGGTGAGCTCCTCGGTGCGGATGTTGGTGTACGCCTTCAGCCAGGTCGCGCCCTCGGCGGCCCAGTAGCGCACGAACCGCCGAGCCTGTTCCGGCGACTCCAGCATGGTCATCCCCGACATCCCGCCGCCCGCCGTGATGTAGGGCGCCGTGATGTGGATGCGCGGCCCGGGCGTCCGCCCGGCCTCGATCTCGGCCTTCAGGTTGAGCTCGGCGTACGGCTGCCGGCTACCCGTCGTCCGCACGGTCGTGACCCCGCTCCCCAGGTACAGCCTCGGGGCGGAGAAGGTGAGCTGCGCGGAGCGTCCCCCGGCCGCCGTGTAGAAGAGGTGGTTGTGCAGCCCGACCATCCCCGGAATGACTGTGTGGCCCGCCAGATCCATGACCTCGGCGCCCGCGGGGATGTCCACCGCGCCATCCGCGCCCACCGCTGTGATCCGGCTGCCCTCGATCACGACCGTGCGGCCGCGCTGAGCGGGTCCGCCGCTCCCGTCGATCAGGGTTACGCCGGTCAGTGCGACCGCGTCGCTGTTGACTACCGCGTAGCCCTGCGCCGCCGAGCCCGCCTCGGGGCGCTGCGCGGCAAGGTGTGAACTGGCGGCCGCCGTCAAGGCGATGGCGGCCAGGACGGCCGCGCTGTTTCTCGTCGTCATCATCGCTGCTCTCTCCTCTAGTTGATCCCGGCCCGCCCCTCGACATCCGCGAGCATGGCGACGGAGTCGTATCCGATGCCGTCCTTGAAGACCAGCGTCACGTTGCGGATCACCGACGGATCCGCGGTCAGGTCGCCGTTCATCACCACCAGGTCCGCGAGCTTGCCCGCCTCGACGGTGCCCAGGTCGTCGAACACGTCCAGCACGCGGGCCCCGTTCGCGCTCAGCACCTTGACCGCGTCCTCGGGGCTGAAGCCGGCCTCGATGAACAGCTCGTAGTTGCGCTGGTCGCCGTAGCCCGCGAGCGCGCCGCCGTTTCCGGTGGGGTCGACGCCGGCCGCCAGCACTCCGCCCCGATCATGGAACGCCTTCTCGTACGCCATCGCATTCAGGAAGCCCTCCGGCGGGCGCCCGATCTCGTCGATCTCGGCCTTCGCGGCCAGGTAGTCCTCGCGTACCGAGGGCGCCATCGCGCGAAGCGTGCGCTCATCACGCGTCGGCCGCCCCTGCACGAAGAGTTCGTACACCGCCAGCGTCGAGGTCATCGCCACGTCATTCTCGATCATCGCGTCGAAGGTGGAGGCGACCTCGGGGCCTTCCACGTCCACCGCTTCCGCGTGGTCCCACAGGTCGGGCGGGCACTCGTCCTGCGCCTTGCCCGGCACGTAGTCGCTGTTCGTCCCCAGCCCGTGTTCGATGTTGTCGATCCCCAGTTCGACCGCCTCGGTGAAGCTGATCGAGCACAGGTGGCCGGTCACCTTGAGCCCCTGCCTGTGCGCCTCGTCGATCGCCGCGGCCAGATCCTCGCCGCTGATCGTGGTGTACGCCTTCAGCCAGGTCGCGCCCTCCGCCGCCCAGTAGCGTACGAACCGCCGCGCCTGCTCGGGGCTCCGGAACCGCGTCATGATGTTGAGGCTCTCGTCCCCGGTCATGTACGGTGCGGTAATGTGGATCCGCGGCCCCGGCTGCAGCCCGCGCTCGATCTCGTCCTTCAGGTTGAGTTCGGCGTAGGTCGCCAGGCTCCCGGTCGTCCGGATCGTCGTGACCCCGGAGCCGAGGTAGAGTCGCTGGCCCGTATAGCTCATGGGGTGCATCCGGCCGCCCGCCGCCATGTAGAACAGGTGGTTGTGAAGGCCGACCATGCCGGGCATCAGGGTGTGGCCGGAGAGGTCCATCACCTCGGCGCCGTCCGGGATGTCCACGGCGCCGTCCGCGCCCACGGCGCTGATGCGGGTGCCCTCGATCACGACCGTCTGGCCCCGGCGCGCGGACGAGCCCGTGCCGTCCAGCAGCGTCACCCCGGTCAGCGCGACCGCGTCGGTGTCCACCGCGACGTAGGCGGCGGCCTCGGAGCCTTCGGCGGGCCGCTGCGCCTTGGCGGGGTGCGCCGCGACGATCAGGAGGATCGGGAACAGGGCGGCGACCGTGGGGACGGCGCGGTGCTTCACTTTCTGCATGGCATGGGCCTCCAGGACGGGAGTACCGGACTCGGGCCCGTCAGGACGCGGCGGACCCTCCTTCACCCCTGCATTGTGTGCCGTGCGATGGCCCTGCGCCAGTAGTCGCAACGGCGCCTTGTGGCCCCGCGCCCTCCCATACCTTCACCAGCGTGTGGAACTCGCCGTTCTCGCCGAAGGGGTCGATGCCCCCGGACAGACGCGCCATCATCGCGCGGTCGAAGCGCTCGCCCACCGCCACGACGCCTTCCGCCGCTTCGGTGACGGCCGAGACCTGGCAGGTGACGCCGCTCGCCTCGAGGTCGGTGATCAGGGTGTCGTAGGGCACGCCCCAGACGGGGAAGTGCAGCGAGGCGCCACGGTCGGCGGCAAACTCCCGGAACGCCACGCCGCGCCATTCGCGGATGTGCAGAAGGTGCAGATCGCCGAAGACGAGGCGGGCGATGCCGGGCACGAGTTTGCAGGCCGCGCGGATCCGGTCCATGTACGTCTCACCGGGATGAAGCGGCACGCCGAGCAGGGGGAGGCCCAGGTGCTCGGCCTGGCGGATCACCGCGTCGATGTGGATCTCCTGGTGCGCAACGATGCGGGTGGCCACGTCGAAGGTGGTCAGAAGCACGATGGGGTGGAGCCCCTCGCGGTGGAGCGCGCGAAGGGCGAGAAAGCTGTCTTTGCCGCCGCTCCAGAAGAGAACGTCGGCGGGCTCAGCCGGCGCGGTGTCGGCGGTGAGCCACGATGGCTGCTTCCCGCGCGCGGCCCGGTCGGCCAGGGACATCGATTCGTGCTGGTAGGGACAGTGCCGGCATCCGCTGCCGCAGCAGCACCCGCGCCGCGCCAGCCCGATCTCGGTGAAGACGTGGAAGCCCGTCTGCGGGTCGATGTAGGATGACTCGCCGTTCTTCAGCGCCCGCCGGTGGGCCCGCCGCCAGGGGTTGCTCACGGTTCCGCGCGGGGGTCGGTCAAGCGCGCCTCACGGATCGACCGTGAAAAGCATCCGCATGCCCGCCTCGAGGTGCTCGGAAATGTGGCAGTGCGCCATCCACGGGCCCGGATTCGTGACTTCGAGGAGGATGTCGGTGGTCGTTCCGGTAGGGAGCAGCACCGTGTCCTTCCAGGCGAGGTTCTCGTTCGGTACGCCGTTGCGCGAGAGCACGAGAAACCGCTGCCCGTGGATATGGAAGGGGTGTTGCATCGCGTGGAAGGACCGCCGCTCGTTGTGCAGGCGGATCTTCACCACGTCTCCCACCTCGAACCGCCACGCGATGTCCATGTTCTCGTCGCCTGTGGCGGGGTCGCGCACGATCCACTCCACCTCGTCCGAGGTGGCGTTCCAGTTCATCATCGGCATCGTGCCGCTCCACTCGACCGGGTGGAAGTACGCCGAATCGAACCGCATCAGCCGGTCGACGATGAACGGGAGGTCGTCCGTCCGGAGTGTGAATGTGAGTTCGTGGTCGATCGGGGCGTCGAAGTACTCGCGGTAGAGCGCGATCTCGCGCGCGGCGTGGAGGTTGGTGCGGAGCGTGTCGAAGGCGGCTGAAGCCGGCGAAGCGAGCGCCGCGTCGGGTGTCGGCCCGGACGCCGCAACGCGCACCGTGCCCAGCATGTCCCTCTCCTGGAAGAACGCGCCGGCGAGGTGGTCGATCCCCTGCACGCGGTTGACCAGCGCGAACTCGCCCGGCTCGTCGAAGCGCACGTGCACGATGTACCGCTCGGCCGGGCTCAGCACGATGCTCTCGACCCATTCCTCGCGCTCGAAGGCGCCTACGTCGGTGCCCACGACCTTGATGCGCGGCGCGGCGGGCGCGGGGGCGGCCGTGGCATCGGCGGATCCGCCCAGCCCCTCGAACGACAGGTTGAAGGTGCGCGTGTTCGACACGTTCGTGAGGTACAGCCGCACGACCTCGCCCGCTCCGACCTCCATTTCGTAGTCGGGCTCGCCGTTGACCAGCATCAGGTTGCCGAAGCGGCCCATGAAGGTGTGCGTGGCGCGCTCCATCCCGAACGGCATGGGCTCGTCGCCGGACATCATGAAGTCGTCCAGCATAAGGAACTCCTCGCGGTCGGCGGGCGCGTAGTAGTCGGGCCGGCGCGGCTCTACCAGCATGTTCCCGTAGAGCCCGAGGTCCTTGAGGATGTCTTCCCGGTGGTGCGGGTGATACCAGTACAGGCCGGGGTCCGCGAAGTGGATCTCGTAACGGAAGGTGTCGCCGGGCTCGACAGGATCCTGGGTGACGCCCGGCACGCCGTCGGAGGCGTTGTCAAGGCGCAGGCCATGCCAGTGGATGGTCGTCGGCCACGCGATCGAGTTCGTGAAGTTCACGGTGACCGTGGCCGCCTCGGGCACGTAGAGGAGCGGCCCCGGGTACTGGCCGTTGAAGCCGTACATGACGTAGTCGCGGCTGCGGATGCGCCTCCGCACCAGCCCGGCCTCCAGGTCGACCTCGTCGCCGTCGTCGAGTTCGATCACTTCGCGCGGGCGCGCCAGTGGCAGCGTTCCCGGGTCGATCCCGGCACCGGGCAGGAACGCGCTGGCCCCGGGCGGATCGAGGGCCATGAGCGCGGGAAACATGGTGAGCCCGGGCATCATCTCGGGGTGCGGCCACGTCCCGTTGCCGCCTGCGCCCATCCCGCCGTGCTCCGCGTGGCCGGCCATCGCCATGTCGCCTGTCTCGCCGCGTGCCATGGCGCCGGTCCCGGTCGCACCGAGCAGATATTCCTGCATGTCGGGCGGGGACATGCGCGCGCTGGGAGACGTGGCGCGCAGAAGCAGCCGCCCCTCCCATTCCGGGGCGTCCGGCCGCGCTTCCGCCGTCACCAGGATCATGAACTTGTTCAGGCTGATCTCGCCGATGCTCTGCGTCCCGTTCGACACGGGACCGATCCTGGCGATCTCGTCGAAGAGAGGCGTGGCCAGCCACGCGACGATGTGGTTGTATTCGCCCAGCGCGGCCGGATCCGGGAGGCCCTCGAGCGTGAGGATCCCCTCATAGAGGTGATTGCCCGCCGGGTTGACGGCCACCCCGAAGGGAGAATGCGGTGTGCGCAATTCCAGACGGCCCGACATGTCCTCGAGGCCGGGCCTGGCGGTGAGGAAGATGCAGTACAGGTCGCGGCTGGGCGTGAGCGTGGCGCCGGCGGGCGGCGGCGTGTCGTCACAGGGAGACGAAACCGCGGGTGCCACGGCCTGGCTTCCGGCCGGAACCGGGCCCGCCAGCACGCCCACCGCAGCCACGGAGAGCGTCGCGGCGACGCAACGGGCTATCTGCTTGTGATATCGCATGATACCATTATCCACGGGCGTGGCGGAGGGCGCAACGGCACACGCTTCAAGGACCACTTCCGACCCCCTGTACAACCGGGTTTCGGCAAGCTATAATAAACATCTGTGGCGGAAGTAGCGCCAGGCGTTTGAAGGGAGCGGTGCCCAAATGCAGGGACTTCGCGAGGGGGCAGAGAAGGGGACGCGCGCTGGCAGCGGGGGGGTGGCCCGACCGGACATCCTGCTGATCGGTTGTGTCAAGGGCAAGCTGGAATGGGCCAGCCGCGTAGCCGCCAAGGACCTGTACGTTTCCGCCCTCTGGCGTTGCCGCCGCAAGTACGCCGAGCAGTCCGGAATCCCCTGGTTCATCCTCAGCGCCAAGTACGGTCTGGTCAATCCGGAAACCCGAATCGCCTGGTACGATCTCTCGCTGGGCGACCTTCCAGCGGCCCAGCGGCGCGCGTGGTCGCATAGAGTCGTCGATGCCCTTGTGAGCAGGTATCCTTCGGTAGAAGGAAAGGTCGTCGAGGTCCACGCCGGCAAGGACTACGTCGACTACGGCCTCGAATCCGGGCTCACCGACGCAGGAATGATCGTGCAGAGGCCGCTGCTGGGAATCCCGATCGGCCGCCACCTCGGCTGGTACCGCGAAAGAGGCGCCAGCGAGGACTAGTCTTCCCCGGGGCCGAACGCGCCCAACGGGCAGACAGGCCTGTAGCCGTAGCTCCCGCGCAACGGAAGTTCCACACCGTTCTCGGGTCCGAAATATCGCCTGAAGGTCTCGGACGGCTTTGACTGGGCGCGGGACGCTTCGCGTTTTTCCCTGATCAACCGGCGTACGAGTTCTTCCACGGAAATCCCCCCAACAAACAAGCACCGGAATGGCCGAACAGAAAAGTTACCACATGTCGCCGGAGGACTTCCGCCGGCACGGGAGAGAAGTGATCGACTGGATCGCGGACTACCACGAGAACGTCGCCCGCTATCCCGTTCTGTCCCGGGCGAGACCCGGCGAGATCGGCGACTCCCTGGGCGACGAAGTTCCCGAGAATGGCGAGGATTTCACCGCCATCCTCCGGGATGCCACGGAGCGGATCCTTCCCGGCATGACGCACTGGCAATCGCCCGGATTCCACGCCTACTTCCCCAGCAACGCGTCGGGCCCCGCCATCCTGGGCGAACTGCTTTCGGCCGGTCTCGGGGTCCAGGGCATGCTCTGGTCGACCGGTCCCGCCTGCACCGAGGTCGAGACCCGGGTGCTGGACATGATGGCCGATCTCCTGGGCCTGCCGGAGGCGTACCGCTCCACCGGCAGCGGCGGTGGCGTGATTCAGGACTCCGCTTCCAGCGCCGTTCTGTGTGCGTTGATCGCGGCGCGGGAGCGTGATTCCGGGCTGCGCACCAACCGGGAAGGCTGCGACGGCACACAGGTCGCCTACTGCTCGACGCAGGCACACTCGTCGCTTGAGAAGGCCATGGGCGTCGCCGGTGTCGGGCGCGCGAACCTTCGGCAGATCGCAGTGGACGAGCGGTTCGCTCTCGATCCAGCCAGACTTGCGGCGCAGATCAAGGCCGACAGAGCCGGCGGGCAGCGGCCCATCTTCGCCTGCGCGACGCTCGGCACGACCTCGTCCAACGCGATCGACCCGATCGCCGCCATCGGCAGGATCTGTCGAGACGAGGGCCTCTGGTTCCACGTCGACGCGGCCATGTCGGGCACCGCCGCGATCTGTCCGGAACACCGCCAACTCCACGAGGGTCTCGAATACGCCGACAGCTACTGCTTCAATCCGCACAAGTGGATGTTCACGAACTTCGATTGCAGCTGCTTCTGGGTGGCCGACCGCGCCGCGCTGATCGGCGCACTGTCGATTCTGCCGGAATACCTGATGAACGAAGCGACCACGAGCGGCACTGTCTTCGACTACAGGGACTGGCAGGTGCCGCTGGGCCGCCGCTTTCGGGCGCTGAAGCTCTGGTTCGTCCTGCGCTACTACGGTGTCGAAGGCCTCCGGCACCACATCCGCCGGCACATCGAGCTGGCCCGGCGATTGGCGGAGTGGATCGAGGCCGACCGACACTTCGAAGCAGTGGCTCCGACACCGCTCAACCTCGTCTGTTTCCGCCACTTGGGGAGCGACGAACTGAACGAGCGCATCATGAACGAGATCAACGGCGGCGGCGAGGTTTTCCTCACCCACACCAGGCTGAATGGCCGCTTCGTGTTGCGCCTGTGCGTAGGCCAGTCCCACACGGAGGCTGAACATGTCGAAAGGGCATGGCAGCTGATCGTCGAGGCGGCGCGGGCGATCCTTGAACGCGGGGTGAGCTGACGTGCCTCGAAGGCCCCCGGGGTTGCCTGTGGGTGCTCCGGCCTACAGCCCGGCCTGCTCCTTCACGTACTGCGCCGCCTCGAGGTGGGTTGCGAACCACACATCCTCGTGGCCCTTGATGTACTCGATCAGCTCCTCGAGGACGACGATGCGCGACCTGTGGCCGATCACATGCGGGTGCATGGTGAGCAGAAACATGGTGCCCTCTGCGTAGGCGCCGTCGAAGTCGTCCTTCCAGACCTCGAGCACGTCGCGCGGGTGCGAATAGCTGGCGCCGCGCGGGTTGAAGACCGGCGCGTCGTCCATGATCCACTCGACGGGCAGCTCGACCATGCCGGTGGGCTCGCCGTGGGCGTTGATCTCGTACGGGCGGTCGTCGGCCATGAGCGACGAGTCGTAGAGGAAGCCCATCTCGCGGATGATGTCCAGCGTGTTGGGGCTGAAGTTCCAGGACGGGGCCCGGTAGCCGAGCGGACGCACGCCGGTGACGTCCGTCATGTAGTCGACGGCCCGCTCCAGGAGGGCGCGCTCGGTTTCGGCGTCGAGACTGGAGTTGAGCTCGTGGATCCAGCCGTGGATCGCGAATTCGTGGTGGCCTGCCGCCTGGATCACGTCGATCTGGTGAGGATTGAGGATGAGGCTGACGGCGGGGACGAAGAACGAGGCGGGGATGCCTTCGTGGTCCAGGAGATCGACGATGCGGGGGAGCGCGACGCGGGCGCCGTACTGTCCCTGCGACAGGGAGCCGACGGTGGCGTCGCCGTAGCGGAGACCGAGGACGGTCTCGTTGTCGACATCGAAGGAGAGAAGGACGGCGACGCGGGCGCCACCGGGCCATTCGTCCGGCTGGAGGCTGCGGCCCGCGCGCACCGCGTTGACGGTCTCCATGACCCGCTCGTCGGACCAGAGCCAGCCGGGTTCGTTCTCCGCACTCTCCGGGGGAGCGGGCTGGCAGGCCCACATTGCGAGGGTTGCCGCGGCGAGGACGGCGCGCTTTTTCACCCTTCCATCTTCCATAGGACGATTCCTCCGGCCTGTTTGCCGATCTGCGCGGACGCGACGCGGGCGCCCGCTTCGATGTCGATGACTTCCACGGTGCCCGGATCGCCGCCGATGCCCTCGACGGTCACGATGGCGTAGCGGCCGTCGGGAGTGACGACGACGCCGTGGGTGACGGGGATGAGCGAGTCGATGAAGTGCAGCGGTTCGCCGGTTTCGACGTCCCAGATCCCAAGCTTCGCGCTGCCCTTGAGGGTGGCGAGGAGCTTCTCGCCGTCGGGCGTGAGGTCGAGGTTGTAGGGCGCGCCGGGGGCTTCGATGCGACGGGTGACCCGCCATGACGCGAGATCGACCTCGAGGATGGCGTCGCCGCGGTTGCAGGGGACGAAGACGCGGTTGCCGTCCGGGTGGGGCGTGGTCCACGTGGGCGAGCAGTTGGCGCCGGGGGGAGAGGGCATGGCCATGTGCCCGTCCATCGGGGCGGGTGCGGGCTCGTTGGCGATGAGGTCGAGGCGCCGGGTGACGTCGAAGGTGGCGCCGTCGATCTCGACGAGCTGGTTGTCCATCATGCAAGCGGAATAGTGCTTCGAGCCGTCGGCATTGAAGCGGGAGCCGTGGGGCATGGTGCAGGTGACGACGTCGGCGATCGGGAACATGGTCTCGAGGTCGACGATGGTGACGGTCGAGGGGACGTGGTCGCCGTGGAAGTTGGCGTTGACGGCGAGCGCGAGGGTGCCGTGCGGCGGGACGGCGATCGTCGCGGGGAACATGCCGAGGTCGGTGACGCCCACAATGGTGTCGGGTCCGGTCTCGTACTTGACCAGGCGGCCGTTGGGGAAGCCGTGGCCCAGGGTGAGGTACCAGTACTCGCCCGCGGGATCGATGGCGAGGCCGTGGGGCGCTTCGATCTCGGCCGCAAGCCACCCGGTGGTGATGGTCTTCTCCACGACGAGGTCGCCGCCCGCGTCGTAGCGGAGCAGGGCGACCTC
Organism: Gemmatimonadota bacterium; assembly: GCA_009841165.1. Taxonomy (GTDB): domain Bacteria; phylum Gemmatimonadota; class Gemmatimonadetes; order Longimicrobiales; family Gaopeijiaceae; genus Bin94. The sequence goes on from VXMI01000056.1 coordinate 33,164, forward strand.
GTCCTCGGACTCTGCGGCGACGTAGGCCCAGTAGGACTGGGCGACCGCCTCGCCGCCCGTCGCGGCGCAGGCGAGGGCGGCGAGGAGCGCGAGCGGTGCCCTCACGGAATCAGCGTGCGCCGCGGCTGCAGCTTCACCGTCCACATCCCCGAGAAGTACTCGGAAAAGAACAGGTTGCCCTTGTGCATCTGCGGGCCCCAGGTGAAGGGCGCGTTCGCCACGAAGCCGTCGGGATCGTACGACTTGTACACCGCGATCTCGCGGCCCTGATGGTACAGGTTGCCCTTTAGCTCGCCCGAGATGTCGAGCACGCGCAGCCCGCCCTGGTAGAACGCGGCGTACAGGCGGTCGTCCTCGATCCACATGTTGTGCGAGCCGGCCTCGGGGATCTCGTAGCGGGCCACCTCTTCGGGGTTCTCGGGGTCGGTGAAGTCGACCACGTGGATGTAGCCGGCCATGAACTGCGGCGTACGGTCGGCCTCCTGCCCGTCGAACGCGGGCGCCCCGATCTCGTCGCCCATGAAGATGTAGAACCTGCCCGTGGGGCTCTGGTACGGGAACGCGGCGTGGGTGGCGCCCCCGATGTCGCGGAAGCGCGCGATCTCGACCGGGTTCGACGGGCTGCCGCCCCTGTCGCCGCCGCCCACGTCGATCACCGCAACGCCGTCGTTCCAGTTCGACGTGTAGGCGATCCCGTCCACGATCCAGATGTCGTGAATGGCGTGACCCGGCGTGTCGAGCTCGAAGCGGCCCACGCGGTGCGGGTTGGCCGGGTCCTCGATGTTGATCACATCGAAGCGGATTCCGTTGTTCACGGCGTACACGTGGTCGTCATGGATGAAGAGGTTGTGCACGCCTCCGGTGAGTTCGTCGTCGTAGGTCGAGATGATCTCGATGTTGCGCGGATCGGTGCAGTCGATGATGACGATCCCGTTGCGCCGGTTGGACGCGCCCTCGCGCGAGATCACGCAGAGTTCGCCGTCTTCCGAAACCTTGACGTCGTTGGTCGTGCGGGCGTCGACGATGAGCGAATCGGTCAGCACCGGGCTGGCCGGGTCGGTTACGTCCCACCAGTACGTGCTGCCATGCCCGCTGTGCGTGCCGGTGATCGCGTAGTCGCGGCCATCGACGCCCTCCCACACCCAGAGATCGGAGGTGGCGACGTTGCTGACCGGTGCGTGGCCGACGAGCTCCACCTCTTCCACGACGTGGCGCGGAAGGATCTCGACGGTCGAGTGGGCGGTGCGGCCCGGGACGCTGGCGGTCACGGTGTAGATGCCCGGCTTGTAGGCAACGAAGCGCCCCTGCTCGTCGACTTCGGCGGGCGGGATGTCGGCGGTGGCGATCACGTCGGGGTCGGACATGAGCCCGAAGGTGACGGGGATGTCGTCGACGGTACCGCCCGCGCTCGACGCGGTCGCCGTGAAGTGGATGACGTCGCCGGTGCGGCCCCGGGACTGGCTGGCCTGGACGGCCATCGCGGTGACCGGATTGTCCGCCACTTCGTACGTGATTTCGCCGACAACGCCCTCCGCGGCGGCCGAAAGCGTCACCTGGCCTGGCGCGTGGGCCGTGAAGACGCCGAAACGGTCGACAGTGGCGACGGATTCGTCCGAGGTGCTCCATGTCGTGGAGACATCGCCGCGCACGTCGTCGGCCTGGTCGATCACGGTCGCCTTGTGGCGCATCGTGACGCCGACGTAATAGCGGCCGCCATCACGGGAGATCTCCACGCGGTCGAGCGGCGGAAAGGCGACGGTCACGGTCATCGTGCCGCTGATTCGCGTCGGGCCCAGCACCCGCGCCAGGATCTCGAACTCGCCGCCTCTGAACGCCTCGATCTCGCCCATGGTCCGGTCGATGGCCAGACTCCCGCGGCCGTCCCGCGAGAAGTAGATGAAAGGCACCTCGACGACGTTGCCGGCGGCGTCATAGGCGGTGGCCGAAACGGTTGCCGTCTCCCCGACTTCGAGGGAGAGCGTGGCGGGCGAGACCTGCACCCGCGCGACTTCCTGGGCGGCAGCCTGCGTTGTGGCGACGGCGGTCAGCGCCAGGATCAGGATGGCGGGCCGGATCGTGCTGCGAGTCTTCATGGCGTGGGTTCCTTACTGCTGTGTTGCGTCTTCCTGTGTCGTTGCGCCGGGTCCGTAACCAGGCGGTTACAGCGGAAGGAAAGATTGGTCGGGACGGGTGCGGACGCAACGCAGGCCTGGTGCGCGAACGGCGCTGGCAGCCAGGCGGGGGTCAACGCCCCTGCGTTGCGGCGGACATCGCATGTCGCACCGCGGCTTCCATCGCACCCACCTCGTCATCGGCCAGTTCCGCAAACCGAGCGCGTTTCCTCGCTGCGAGACGCCCACCGTTCTGCATGCACAGCCGCACCAACAGCGACGCTCGACGGTCCGGCATGTCGACGATCTCGCGGACACCGCTGAGGGCGTGATCGAACACCGCGACGAAATCGAGTTCTTCCCTCAGGTCGCGGCGCACCGAGTCTGCCACCTGATCGTACAGATACTCGGCCATGGCGGTGGCGTCAAAGTAACGGTAGAGGTAGGCACTGTCGCTCTTAACGACCATCTGACGGCCTGGCGTGTGCGCTTCCCCATCCGTCCACTCCCAACGAATGAGGTCCAGACGCGGTGTCGAAAAGCTGGCCAGCACGTCGTCGTAGCGGTGGCGGTCCCGCAGAATCGCTGCGGATACCGGGAGAATGACGCCGGGTGGTCCGTAGCCCCGCTTGGCGAGCACGTGGTGCATCATGAACCGGTGGATCCGGCCGTTGCCGTCTTCAAATGGATGAATGAAGACAAATGCGAACGACGATACCGCCGCAGCCACAACGGGATCCACGCTGCCGCCGACGATGCGCCTGGTCAGGGCGATCCATGAACTCATCAGGTCGGGGACGTCTTCGGGCCGCGGGCAGATGAAGTGAACCTTTTCCCGGTACCCGCCGAGGGTTTCGCCGACGAAGTTCTGGATGTCGCGCCAGCCGTTCGATGCGTAACGCGGATCGACGATGGCGCGCTGGAGGTCTACGAGCGCCCTTGCGTCGGCGGGGTCGAACGTAGGTGCGGACTGGAGAGCCGCCAGAAACAGTTCTGCGCGGCGGGCGCTCGGCGTCTCGCCTTCGAGTGCGAACGATGAACGCGTCTCCTTTGTGTACAGGTAGTTCACGGCGCGTGCCAGAAGGCGTGGATCGTAGCCTTCGGTGAGCGCGCGAGCCTCCCTGTCCAGGTCCGACTCCATGGCCTCTCGCAGCTTCCGGGTCAATCTCACCGTGGAGCAAAGGCCGCGTTCTCCCAGGAGGTTGTCCGCCACCCGGTGGCGTTTGGAATTGCGCCGCGCAGCGACCACATGCCGGCCCGGATCGAGCGCCCCGACGTAGTTGCCGGCAATCGCGTGCTCCAGGTCCAACGTCCGCCCAGTGAAGGTTTCGTAGAGGAACCACGCCCTTCGGCTGAATGCACCTGTAGGCTGGGCCCGAACCCAGGCCTCGATCTCTCCGGGGTCGGTCGCTTTCAGAGCGGCGACCAGAACCCCCAGGTCGAAGGCCTCGTGCCGCAGCGCGAAGCGGATGTGCGAGATCACCGAGCCTTCCGGCCTATACCGCATCGGGTACCACTCACGAGTTCGCGCGCCGTGCGTCTCCGTTCTCCGCGCGCCGGCCACGAGGTAGCTTTCGATAGCGGGCGGGGGTACCGCCAAGCCGAGTTCCTGGATTAGCCAGACTTGCCCGATGGGCATTTCGGTGGTGTTACGCACGGACGCTGTCGTGGAAAAACGGTTAAGAGGGTGGCGAAACGATTAGATAATCGAATTGTAGTGGAAAATCAATTCCTCCGACTCCTCCGGTCCTTCCAGGACTTTACATGGCCGTGCCACCGCGCGTTCCAGTGCTCCCTATAGCGGCCTGTTCGGAAACGCGATCGTCCGCCACATGTGCGCGACCGGGCTGTTGTCGTAGCCCAGCCCTTCCTTCGGCTGCTTGAACTGGCGCCCGATGATGTCGGTGAACTCGTTGATGTCGACGTCCATGTCGTCCTGGAACGCATAGGTGTCGTTCACCGTGATCAGCCGCGCCTCGCCGTACCAGCGGTGATTGCGCGCGTACTCGTATGCCTGCTTGATGTAGGGGTCCGGCACGTAGTCGTGCCCGAAGATGCGGTTGTACATCTCCGGATACTCGTACCCGTACTCCTCGTCCGGGTAGAAGCGCAGCGCCGCGTGGTAGCGAATGCCCCAGGCGACGCGCTCGTCCACGTACGGCTCGACCAGCTGGGCGCCCCACCAGCCGTGATCCACCTTGATCAGGTTCAGGACCACGTCGTGCATCAGGCAGGCGAAGACTGTGCGCTCCGGCTGCCCGGTCCTGAGCGCGTGGGTGGCGCTCTGAAGGACGTGGTTCGCCGGCGCGAAGCGCAGCTTGAAGAAGTCGAGCACCGTCGGCTTGTCCGGCAGCGGCGGGAACTCGTCCTCGCGCGGCATGAAGAGGCGGCCCGTGCCGCGGGGGGACCGCGCCTCTTGCTCCTCCAGCTCTTCAAGCGTGATGATCGAGCCGGCCTCCCCGTCCGCTCCCGCTCGCCGCGCGGCGATCTTCTTGTCCAGCTCCTCTTCCATGTAGTGCTCGAGTTCCTCCGCCTTGTCCTCGTGCGACATGACGGCGAGAGCACCCGCGGGAATGCTTGCGAGAAAGGTCTTGCGATCGACTTCCACCATCTTGACCTCCGGGCAGGGGTCGGCGGCCCAGGTCCCGCCACCGATCCCGGCGGCGCCAAAGGCCCAGGATCCTGCAGTCACTGTACGGCGCGCCGGTGGGCGCGGCAAGTGGCGGGATCGGCCCGGACGGCGATACGATGGTCCGGTGGTGACGGGCTGCATCCGCGCCACGACAGACGAACATGGAATGACGAGGACAGGATGAAGATGTGGAAGCAGACACGACGTGATTTTCTGAAGAGTTCAGTGCGAACGGGTGGGGCGCTCGGCGTCCTGGGCGCGTTCGGTCCCCTGGGCTGCGCACCCGCGGATGAAGGTGGAACGGAGTCGCCCGGCCCCCAGCGTATTCTCATCCTCGGGGGCACCCGCTTCATCGGCCCCTACCAGGTCAAGTACGCGCTCGACCGCGGCCACGAGGTCTCGATCTTCACGCGGGGCCGCACGGAGCCGCCGTTCTTCCAAGACTACTTCGACCGCGTCGAGCACCTGATCGGTGACCGCGACAACGACCTGGGAGCGCTCGAAGGGCGCGAATGGGACGCTGTGATCGACAATTCGGCGTCGATCCCGCGCTGGGTTGCCATGACCACGGATGTCCTGCGCGGCAACGTCGACCGGTACCTGTTCGTCTCGTCCATCTCCGCCTACGCCGACTTCGGGGCGGTGGGCATCGACGAGAGCTATCCCGTGGGGCAGCTCTCGGCGCCGGATGTGGAAGACATGAGCGAATACGGTCCGATGAAGGCGAGGTGCGAAGCGATCAACACCGAGGTCTTCGGCGAGGGTGCGATCAATGTGCGTCCGGGACTGATCATCGGCGCCGGGGACAACACCGACCGGTGGACCTACTGGCCCGTCCGCGTCGCGCGCGGCGGCGAGGTGATGGCGCCGAACTCGCCCTCCGATCCCGTGCAGAACATCGCCGCGCGCGACCTGTCGGAGTGGATCGTGCGGCTGGTCGAGACGCCCGGCAACGCGGGGACCTACAACGCCACGGGCGAAGTGCAGCAGTTCGGCGCCATGCTGGAAGAGATCCGCGCGGCGCTGGGTTCGGACGCCACCTTCACCTGGGTCCCGGCGGAGTTCATGAACGAGCACCAGATCCGGCCGTGGGGCCACATGACCAACTGGGTGCCCCCCGAAGGCGAGACGGTCGGGATGAACCAGGTCTCGGTGGCCGCCGCGGTGGAGGCTGGGCTGACCTTCCGCCCGATCGGCGACACGGCCCGCGAGACCGTCGAGTGGTGGAATTCGCTGCCCGAGGAGCGGCGCGCGGAGCCGAGGGCGGGTTTGCCGGCCGAAGTAGAGGCGGAGGTGCTGGCGGCCTGGGCGGCGCAGGCCGGCTGACTGGACCACATTGCAGATTTAGCTAGTTTTCTAGTCAACTCTGGAAATGAGGACCGGTGTGACCATGCCCGCTGTCAACGTGCACGAAGCCAAGACCCATCTGTCTCGCCTCCTGGCCAGGGTCGAGGCGGGGGAAGAGGTGATCATCGCGCGCAGGGGCCGGCCCGTCGCGCGTCTGGTGAGCTACAGGCCGCGAGGGAAGCGTCAGCCTGATGTATTGAAGGGGAAGATCACCGTGCCGGACAGCTTCTTCGATCCGCTTCCGGAGAGAGCGCTGAAGAACTGGGAGGGTGGCGAATAGTCGTGCGCTTGCTGCTGGACTCGCACGCGTTCCTGTGGTGGATCGCCGACAGCGGCAGGCTCTCGCAAAAGGCCCGCGACCTGATCGGCGACGATGCCCACGAAGTCTTCGTCAGCGCCGCGACAGCCTGGGAGATTGCCACAAAATGCCGACTCGGAAAGCTGCCGCTCCCCGAGCTGACCGCGTTCGACATGAGCGGGACTATTGCCAGCCAGGGGTTTGAGGAGCTCCCGGTTGGCGTCCAGGACGCGGTGCTCGCGGGGCGTCTGCCGGGTCCGCATCGGGATCCGTTCGACCGAATGCTGATGGCCCAGTCCCTGGTGCATGGGTTGGCGCTGGTTTCCCGGGAGGCGGTGTTCGACCAGTACGGGGTGACGCGGCTCTGGTGAGTGGGACCTGGCCGTGACAACGCGGGCGGCAATGTCGCAGGCGCCGCCCTTTCCGCTTCCCTGCCGACCGGTGGCTAGCGCCGGTAGCGCCGCTCCGGCAGAAGCTCCCTCTCCAGCAGCCCAAGGTCGCGCGTGGCTTCGACCAGCCTGATGAACTCGCCGCGGTAGCCGCGCGGGTCGTTGCCCTTCCCCTTTTCGGCGAGACGAACCACGTCGTTGAGGGTCAGGTCGCCCGCGTGATCGGACTCGCGCAGGAGCATGCCGAAGCCCGCCACCGCGGTGGCGAAACGGAAGTCGGACGATGGGGAGCGGGGGCGGTCGGCGACGGGCTGCTGCAGGAGCCTGGACCGCGTGCCGTCGGGGTCCTTGTAGCGGACCTTCACGAACATGAGTTCGTCGTCGAAGTCGCTGAGCGGCGGGTCGTCGGGCCGGGGCTGGTAGCGCAGCGGGTCCACTTCGCCGCGCGGCACCTGCGCGCCTGCCGGGACCACCTCGTAGAGAGCGGTGACCGTGTGGCCGGCGCCGAGTTCGCCCGCGTCCTTCGTGTCGTCGTTGAAGTCCTCGTCGGCGAGCAGCCGGTTCTCGTAGCCGATCAGCCGGTAGCCTGCCACGCGTGCGGGGTTGAACTCGACCTGGAGCTTGACGTCCTTCGCGAGGGTCAGCAGCGTGCCACCCATCTCCTCGACCAGCACCTTGCGGGCTTCCAGCAGGCCGTCGACGTAGTGGAAGTTGCCGTTCCCGTGGTCGGCGATCTGCTCCATCTTCGCGTCCTTCAGGTTGCCGGTTCCGAAGCCGAGGACCGTCAGGAAAGTGCCGCTTTCGCGCTCCCTCTCGATGAGACGCACCATCTCGGCGTCGCTCGAAGCGCCCACGTTGAAGTCGCCGTCGGTGGCGAGGATGACGCGGTTGTTGCCGTCGTCGAGGTGGTGCTTGCGGGCGACCTCATAGGCCAGCCTGAGGCCGGCGCCCCCCGCCGTGCTGCCGCCAGCCTGCAAGTCTTCGAGCGCCGCGAGGATCTCGGCCTTCTCGCTGCCCCGGGTGGACGGGAGCACGAGGCCGGCGGCACCCGCGTACACGACGATCGCCACGCGGTCCTCGGGCCGGAGCTGGTCGACCAGCAGCGCGAACGCCTTCTTTAGGAGCGGCAGCTTGTTGTCCGGCATCATCGAGCCGGAGACGTCGAGCAGGAAGACCAGGTTGCCGGGCGGCAGGTCGCCGGTGTCGATCGACTCGGCGTGCAGCCCGATCCTGACCAGGCGGTGTTGGGGCTTCCAGGGGGCTTCCCACACCTCGGTGGTGACCGCGAAGGGGTGCTCGCCAGAGACATTGCCCCAGTCGTAGGGGAAGTAGTTGATCATCTCCTCGATGCGCACCGCGTCGATCGGCGGGCGGTCGCCTGACTGGATGAAGCGGCGGATGTTCGCGTAGGACGCGCGGTCGACATCGATCGAGAAGGTGGAGAGCGGCGATGCGCTGACGAGCCGGAAGTCATTCTCGTCGATGCGCGCGTAGGACTCGGTGTTGAAGTCGATGCGGGTGGCGAAGCCGACCATTCGTTCCAGCGCCACGGCAGCTTCGGCGGCCCGGCGCATGCGCGGCGTCTCGGGCTCTGCACCGACGATCAGTTCATCGATCGACAGGGTGCGCGGAACCATTGTCACGTCCAGCACGGTCGTCTGCCCGGGGGCAACCATCACCTGTCGCCGCTGACCGGCGTAGCCGATGAGCTCGATGGTCACCGTGCGCGGGCCGGCGGGTACGCTCTGCAACTGATAGCGCCCCGCTTCGTTGGTCAGCGTAAGGCGGGTCGTGCCCTCCACGGCCACCTGAACGCCGGGGAGCGCCTGGCCCGAGGCGGCGTCGGTGATCTGTCCCGCGATGGCGCCCACCTGCGCCTGGATCTGCGGGACTGTCGCGAGTTCGACGGCGAGGAGCGCCAGGAATGCGAGGATCGCCGCGCGGGCCATGTGGCGGGCGAGCCGCGAGCCGAGCGCCGGTTTTCGGAGGACGGTTGTGACGGATCGCATCGGTTGGTCCTGTCGTGGCACGGGTGAGGTGCGAAGGGCGGCTTGATCGCCCCCGTGTCCGTTAATTGGCACCCCGCTGACGCGATAAGGTTGCCTTGGCGGATCTCCTTGCCTTGTAGTCCCCGTGTTCGGGCAGGTGCCGGGTGTGCCGCCGGATCACCTCGGCGGAGAGGTCGTCGAAGTGGCGCTCCACCAACGCGGCGGCCCGGGTGGGGTGGGCCTTCGACAGGTCGCTGATGACCCAGCCGATCCCTGTCTGAATGAAGCGCTCGCGCTCCTTGACGAGGGTCGCGATGGTCCCCTCGATGAGGGCGTGGTACGCCTCCTGCCGGACGACGGCCCGAAACGGCACAATCGAGGATCGGCGCTGCCAGAGGTCGGTGGTCCCGCGCCATCCCGCGATGCGCTCGGCCGCACGGCTCCCGTGGCGCTTGATGAGCGGTCCCAGCACCCGCACGCTGAACCAGTCGGAAGTGGACCAGTCGAAGAAGGCGCCGCGGGCGAACAGATCCTCGGCCGTCGTCAGGATCGCTTCGGCGTCGACGCGCCTCAGGAGGTACTTCTGGATGTACAGGGTGCCCGCGAACTTGTCTTCCGCGTGATCCTGGCGAATGAGTGCGGCGGCCAGGCCGAGCTGGTCGCGGTTGGAAAGGCGGTGCAATTCGTGTGCGCTTCGCCATGCGGCCACGATTCCGGCGACGGCCGCAGTCCTTACTCCCCGATAGGAGATGGCCTGCTTCAGGTAGTTCTCGAACCAGGCCTTCGTCGCGGGGTCCGCGACCTCGTCGAGACGCCGCTGCAGGTCGCCAATGAGCGCGCTACCCACCGGGCTCGAAGAACCCGTAGTGCTCGAGCATGAACTTCCGGATCACCCGCGCGGCCTTGATGGAATAGTCGAGCCGGCTCTGGAAGGTGTCGCGGATGCCGCCGTAGTGGTGTTCGAGCTGGATGCCGCTGACGACGTCGGCGTCGTTGACGGACCCGTGCTCGCGCGTGTTGTAGCCCCCGCGGAAATAGGGCGCGTCACCGGGGCCGGGGGTTTCGGGGCTCGGCACGGAGGGGATGCCTTCGTCGGCCAGAAGACCCCCGAACGAGGTCGGGCCGCGCAGCAACTGCGAGAACGGAATCGGCGAAGTGCGGCCCAGGTCCCGGATGCTCGTCCGCGCCACGACCTCAAGCGAATTGAGCGCAATGTCGGGCCGGTTGAGTTCTTCGGCGGTCAGCAGGTACCCGAGCTCCACCTGGTCGATGTCGTGGCCGTGGCCGTGGATGTCGAAGTAGAGACCCTTGCCGTATTCGGCCGCGACGGCCGCCCGCGCCACCCTGATCCACTCCTGGAACTCGGTCCAGGCCTGCTCGGCGTACGGGTTCTCCTGGGCGGCCTCCACGATCTCGCGATTGGCGTCGAGCTTGCTGCGGTGCAGGTGCGACAGAATGACATGCGGGGCATGGCCGGTGAGATTGACCAGCGCCCGGCTCATTGCCAGGGTCAGCTCCAGCGAGTTCCGGTCGTTGATGACTACGCCGAAGGTGCGGTTGGGGATCTCGCCCGGCTGGAGTGCACCGCCGTGCGCGCTGGACAGGATCACCGGCAGCTCGCCGGGGATGTACTCGACATAGTCGTTGCGGCCGAAGTAGCTCCTGCCGGGCTCGAACCTGCCGATGTCCGTAGGGATGTACACCTCCAGCCGTGCCGAGCCGCTCGCGCCGCCAGCCGTTGCGGTGACGGTGGCGAATCCGCCCGAGATCGCGGTGACGAAGCCGTCGGCCGTGATCGAGGCAACCGAGGGTCTGTCGATGGACCACTCGGGCGTGACCGAAACGATCGTGCCCTCGGCGTCGCGTCCTCTGGCCAGGTACCGGTCTCCGTCGCCCTCGCCGACGAGGAGCATTTCGCCCGGCACCACCTCGATGCTGGCGACGCTCGGCTCGGTCGGCGAGTCGCCGCCGCAGCCGAGGGTGACGACGGCCGACAGCACGCAGACAGGGAGGCGCTTCGGCATCGTCCGACTACCCCGGCAGTCCGAAGGCGACCAGCGTTCCACCTTCCCGGCCGCCCGTAGCGACTACCACCAGCTGGCGCCCGTCGCGCGTCCGGAAGGTCATGGGGTTCGCGTAGCCGGGCGCCGGAAGGCGGCCCTCCCAGAGCACTTCGCCGTCGCTGGCGTCGAAGGCGTACAGCACGTCGGAGCCGCCGGTGAGGAAGACGAGCCCGCCGGCGGTGACAAAGGGTCCGGGCGGCGCCACCACCCCCAGCCGGGCAGGCAACGCGATGCCCTCCAGCGCGGGATTGTCTCTGACCTCGGGCCGCTCACCGACCGCTTCCTGCCAGACGATCTCTCCCGCGTTCATGTCGATGGCGGTCAGCGTGCCCCACGGCGGGTTCGAGATCGGGAGGCCGGAGACGCGCAGCGTGCGGGGTGCGCCCCGGTCGATGCCGTAGTCCGCGACGGTGGTTTCCGGGTCGGCGGGTGCGATCTTGAGCAGGCTGGGCTCCTCCGACGACTTGACGTAGAGGAAGCCGGAGCGGGGGTCGAAGGCGGCGCCCCCCCAGTTGCCCCCGCCAAGGATCCCCGGCATCGCAATGGTCCCTTCGAGAGAGGGCGGCTCGAAGAGGGGGCCGAAGCGGTACGCTGCCGTGAGTTCCTCGGCCTGGCGGCGCAGTTCGGGAGTCAGGTCGATCAGGTCGTCGGGCGTGAAGCCCTGCTTCGCGAAGGGAGGCGGGCGGGTGGGGAAGGGCTGGGTGGCGGCGGAGACCTCGCCGGGCACGTCGCTCTCCGGGACCGGACGCTCCTCGATCGGCCACACGGGCTCGCCGGTCCCGCGGTCGAAGGTGTAGACGAACCCGGTCTTGCCCGCGACCGCAACCGCGTCCACCGCCTCGCCGTCGCGCTCCACCGTCAGGAGCACGGGCGCGCCCGGAAGGTCGAAGTCCCAGAGCCCGTGACGGATGGTCTGGAAGTGCCAGGCCAGCTCGCCGGTGCGGGCGTCCAGCGCGACGAGCGACTCGGCGTAGAGGTTGTCGCCCTTCCGGTGGCCACCGTAGTAGTCGTTGGACGGAGTGCCGATGCCCGCGTAGAGCAGCCCGCGCTCCTCGTCCACCACCATCGGTGCCCACGCGTTGGTGTGCCCGGTGTAGTCCCAGCTCCCGTCCTCCCAGGTCTCGTTGCCCGGTTCGCCGGGCTGCGGGATCAGGTTGAAGGACCAGACCAGTTCACCGGTGCGGACATCGAAGGCCTGGATGTTGCCGGGCGGATCGCGCGGGTACACGAAGCCGTCCCACACCCCGTTGCCGATGATCAGCAGGTCCTCGAAGACCACCGGCGGCGAAGTCTGCGTGTAGTGGAGCCGGTTGGTGCGCCACAGCAGCTTCTCGGTTAGGTCGATCTCGCCGCGATGCCCGAAGGACTCGATCGGCTCGCCGGTGGCGCCGTCGATCGCGATCAGCCGCCACCGCGTGTTCAGGAAGATCCGCCGCCCGTCGGATCCGTTCCAGACCGCGACGCCGCGATGCACGAAACCCGTTCCATTGGGAGGCTGTCCCCATTCGACCGTCCGCGGGTCGAAGTCCCAGAGCGTCTCGCCGCTGCTGCCGTCCAGGGCAATGACGCGGTTGTAGGGGGTGGTGAAGTAGAGGGTGTCGTTGAAGGCCAACGGAGTCGCCTCGAAGTTGCCGGGGCGCACCTGCTGTCCGCGAATGGGAGCGATCGGTCCCGGGATTGGGGATTCACCCGTCTCCCACTGCCACGCGACCTCGAGGCCACCGACGTTTTCCCGCGTGATGTGGTCGAGGGGGGAGAACTTGCTGCCGCCCGCGTCGCGGCCGTAGGCGGGCCAGTCGCCGTCGCCGTACCCGTCCGGCGGGGCGGGTGCGCAAACGGTGATCGCGACCACCGAGGCGAGACTCAGGAGCGGCGGGAACCGCGTCGCGGTGCGCGGTGTGGGCGCCATGGGGCCTTTCCGTTGGAAGTGGTGGGTCGACGGCCATGCACCAATAGCCCGATGGGCCCGCGATGGTCAACATCCTGTCGCCCGGTGACCCCTGTGCCGTGCCGGTGCCGCAGGTCGGGGGGCTGGCCGGGGATTGCATCCCCTCGCATACGACAATATGATTTCCGGCATACGGAATTCATGTGGAGAATAACATGCGCATCTCAGAGCGAGGGCAGGTCACCATTCCAAAGCGACTGCGGGACCGCTTCGGGATGAATCACAACGTTGAAGTCGAGATCGTTCCGGCGGACAACGGTCTTCTGATCCGCAAGCAAAGTGCTGCCGAACATCCCGTCGACCGTGTCTACGCGATTCTCGGGCGCGAAGGGGACGAAGACCCCATGAGCCGCACGAACGACTACCTCGAGGCGATCCGCGGACGATGATCACGGCTGTGGACACCAGCGTCCTTCTGGATGTCTTTCTGCCCGACGACAGCTTCGGGCCCCGCTCCGCCGAATGGCTGCGCACCGCGTACGACGCCGGCGCCATCGTCGTCTGCGACATCGTCTACGCGGAACTGGCCCCTGCGTTCCCCGACCGCGAGGCACTGGACGACGCCCTCCGGCAGATCAATGCCACCTCGTCTCCCATTGACGTTTCGATCGCGTGGGACGCCGGGCGACGCTGGCTGAAGTACCGACGCGCGGGAGGCCCGCGAACGCGGATCATCACCGATTTCCTGATCGGCGCGCATGCGACAGCCACAGCCGAGAGCTTCCTTACCCGTGACCGGGGATTCTACCGGAACCATTTCCCGGAGCTCGCCGGGCGAATGCCTGCCGGCGGGAAAGAGCGCCGGCCTACCGATCGCGCTCCTCTCTGATTTCGCTCAGTTCCTGGCGAATCGAAGCCAGCGTGGTTCGCATGTAGCCCACGTCGAGTGCCTCGTCCACCGCCTCGATCAGGCGGTTCCGCTCGCGCATGAGCACCGGCACCGCAAAGCCGCGCCGGTCGCTGTCGGCTTCTTCGTCCACCAGAATCCGGGCCGGGGCCAGGCCGGGAAGCGGCCCCAGGCTGACGCCGGGATCGGGATGGTAGTCGTTCAGCGGCACGTACATGACCCGGTGCAGCGGCCGAACGAAGGCCACCTGGTCGACGGCTCCGATCTCGCCTGCGTCGGCCCGTTCGTCCAGATCCGCCGCGACCCTGCGCAGGCGCTCCATGCGGTTCCCCAGGTGGCGGTCCAGTTGCAGCGCACCGCCGGCCGCCTCTTCGCGGACCGCGATCGCGGCCGCCAGCGCCTCGACCTGCGCGACGAGGCTGACCGGGTAGCGCGCCCCGGCCAGCATCTCGGCCAGGGCATGGGCGTAGATGTCGGTGTCGGTCTTCAGGACGTCGCCGTCGATCTTGTCGTAGGTGTCCTCGGTGGTGTGCCACCACCAGTAGCCGCCGTCCTCGGCGAGGCGCGTGTGATTGAACTGGAGCAGCGGCAGTCCGACCCCGTTGAAGGCCTGGTCCGAATTGCGGCCCGGCCGCGAAGGTGAGATATCCACGCCCTGCGTCTCCGCCACCACGCGGCTGGCAAAGGGCCGGAAGGCCTCGGACGCGGCGGCACCGAAGCGCCTGGCTCCCATCTGCCCGACGCCATCGATGTTCATGTAGGCAAGGCCGCGGGCGCGCAACTCGGTGAAGAATTCGTCGGCGAACCAGGTCGACCCGGCGTAGCGCGCGTTGCTGTGTCCGGGCCACCACGCGACCACCAGGCCGTGCCGCAACCGGTCGCGCACATCGTGGAAGGCCAGCGCCATCGCCAGCATGGCCGCGTTCGACGCGGCCTCGTCGGTCGCGCCGTGATACCACCCGTCGATGTGGCCGCCCAGCACCACGTACGGCGCGTTCTCCACGCCGGCCGGCTCGATCGTCGCGAGCGCGAGACGCATCGTCTTCCACCCGGTCGCGACCTCGGTCTCGACGCGCAGCTCGACCGGCCCGTCCGCCATCAGGGCGCGCAACTCCTCTCCCGCGCTGCGCATGATCTGCGCCACCGGGATGCGCGGCAGCCGGTGGTGGTTCATCAGCGACGGGCTGCCCCACGTGGAGGTCACGATCAGCTCGTTGAGGCGCTCCTCCGGGTTGACGAAAACGACCGCCGCCGCGCCCATCCGTTCCAGCGCGATCGTGGGGACGTTGCGCGGCTGACCGTCCACGATGGCCACCTTGCCACCCAGGTCGGGGAGGTCGGCGCCGAACTCCTCGCCCTCGATGACGAGCCGCTCCCCGGTGCCGGCCTCGAGCCGCGGCAGGTCCGCGAGCGTGCCCATGTCGACGACCTCGCCGACAGTGCCCCGCGACGAAGCCGAATAGGCCATGGTGATCGCGGGCGGGGAGAAGTCGGTGCCGGGGACGGTGACGGTGGCCGAGACGGGGTCGCTCGCATAGGCGGCGAGCTCGTGCACGAGGACCGGAACGCCGCGCCCCTCCAGCGTGGCCACGATCGTGTCGATCGCGGCGTTCTCGCCGGGTCCCCCGGACGGGCGTTCGTGCTCGGCGATCATGGCGGAATACGTCATGAGCGCGTCGGTGGTGATCGCGTCCTTGACCGACTGGGCGAGGGCTTCGACCTCGGTGGTGGTGGGCGCGGGGGCGTCGGCGGTGCAGGAGGCGAGGAAGAGCAGTCCGTGGACTGCCAGGACTGCAGGCGCCGCCGTCAGGGCCGTTCTTGAGGCCGGAGGTCCTTTTCTCATGTGTCTTCGGACTCCTGCGCGGGCTCGCGTCCGGGGGGATAGAAGCAGTCCTCGCGGTGCATCGTGTCGATGAGTTGGGTGATCTGCCAGCCGGTGTCGCTCCTGTAGAGCTGGAATCCTTCCCAGCCGCAGTGCGAAAACTCCTCGTCGCGGTAGAAGGCGTACCGGGTCCACATCTGGGCGAGACGGCCGTCGACCTGCACGGTCCAGTCCCAGACGGGCTCGTCGTAGACCTCGTCGCGGGGCTGACCGATCATCTCGATGAAGCCGTCGGCGGGCCGGAAGCTGATTCCGTCCTCGCCGGCGCGGCCCAGCCGGGCGTCGGGGTGGAAAACCGCCCTTGCCATCTCGCTGTCGCCGACGCGCATGGCCTCGAAAAGCTGCTCAACGGCCGCCACGACGGCGGCTTCCTCGGGGTGTGGCGCCGGGGTGGCGGCTTCGGTATCAGCGACGGGTACATCCGTGTCGGGCGACTCGGCCGGGGTGCAGGCTGCCGCGAGCAGCAGTCCGGTGGTGACGGCAGTGATGGCCATGGTCTCGAATGTCATCGGGTGTGCCTCCTTGGGGGGTCGGAATCGGTCACGGGGCCGTTGTCCGGTCAATATCTGGGCAACAGGGGGAGGGGACCAGAGTGCGAGCCAATGCAACCAGTGTCGGATAGCGACGCAAGGTACGGATTGGCCGCACGAAATGAACCCTGACTCTGTTGGGAGCACATGAATTGTCCGGTTTCGTAGCACAACATCTGTCCGGTTC
>VXMI01000034.1 GCA_009841165.1 Gemmatimonadota bacterium
CGAGCCTCGATGCTCGTGTATCCATTCAGGACATTGGGAAGGACGGTGGCGACCACACTTACGCACGGCCCCTTGCGGCCTGCCAGCCGATCGATCCGACCACCGTCCCTGTTGAGCGCCCGCTCCGGTTCGCTACACTCGCCTCTGCGGGCGCTCGACAGCCCGGGCCTTCCCCGTGACCCGGTCATGCAAATCAAGCGGGAATCCGCGTGATTATGGGAGACAAGCCAGCCCTTGGTGAAGCGCGCGGGACGGCCTGCGCGGCCGGAAATCTCGGGTCGGCGGAGTCTCCATACCCTACACGGAGAAGCCCGATTCCGACCGTGTCAACCGCCCGAATCGAGGCGGTTTCCCAAGACTTCCAGCGCCGTCCCGGATGCGAACCAGCCGCCGCCAGCGACACCTCCGTGCCTTCCGGGAAGCCTTGATCACGGGTTGGCCACGGATGTTGGTCGAGTTCGGGACCGGCCGCACCCCTTTGATGTCGGAGGACGGCACGGGGCCCGGTCGGCCCCAGACCCCTACCCCTCGATCTAGGTCCGGCTGCCGAGTGCGGCGCAAAAGGGGCTAGCTTCAACTAGGACTGGTCCAGGTCGACGACCCGCGCCTGCGCAGCGGGCATTCCGGGCAGAATAACAGACGAACATGACCTACCGAGATGAAGCCAGAAGACACTTGGCACGATTCGAGGAGGAATCTGCAAGCGGCGATAGTGGTCGCCTGAGATACGCGGCACTTGAGCTGCGTTTGGCGATGGAGGCCCTCACGTACGACCGCGCACTCGCGTACCGCGACGAACTTCCGCCAAGTGAGTACGAGACTTGGCAGCCCGCCAAGTTGATGGCGGTGCTCATTGACATTGACCCAACCGCTGATCAGGACAGCTCACTGCGAATCGGCAGAGAGGAAGAATACGGTGTCGTGGCACCAGCGATGACGCTGTTGGGTTCCGAGAGAGTTCTCAGTATGGCCACCCTGAAGGGGCACTATCATGCCCTTGGCAGCTACCTGCATACCCAGTCGCTGAAGCAGCGTCGCTCGGGAACGCCGCTGGACTTCTACAAGATGCGCTCTCGGTGTGAGAAGATCGCTGAAGCCATCAGAAAGGTGCTCTCATCGTCAGTCCTCCACATCACGCTCGGTAATTTCTTCACTTTGCCGTGCATGGAGTGCGAGAAACCGATCCGTAGACGTTTCCCTCACGGCAAGAGCGAGGTCAACGCCGATTGCCGCGAGTGCGATGCCTCATACACACTGGTTGATAAGGGAAACGGTCAGGTCAAATGGAACCCGCGCCAGCAGCAGGTTGAATGCGGGCGCGACGGATGCGGGCATGAGATCACCCTTTGGGTCCGCGAGATCACGGTCGGGAGATTCTGGCAATGCCCGAAATGCGATGGGCGGAACACCCTTGGTATCGGCATCGTGCACGAACCAGCATGAATGGTCTCTCTCGTAAAACGGGGACGCGGGCCTAGGATACCCTCACTCCGCGTCGCTTCGGCTCTCGTCGATCCGTTCCCGGATCCACTCGTCCACCTCGGCCTCGATCCAGCCCACGGCCCGCGATCCCAGCGAGACCGGGCGGGGAAAGCGCCCCTGCTCCAGCCGCACGTAGATCGTGCTCCGCGACAGGCCCGTGCGGGCCAGCACCTCCGGCAGCCGCAGGAAGCGCGCCTGCCCACGCGTTTTCCGTTCGATCACACTCGTCATCACTCGGTCTCCTTGTCTCAATTGGTGAATCCCGGAATCATCCGGGCGTTGGGTCCTGTCGTACTCGGATTCGAACGCCCGAACCCTGTCCAGCACCCGGACCTCAGTCGCTGGCAAGGTACTCGGCCCAATCCTCCATGACCTCGCGCCTCCGGTCCAGCAGGTCCGAGCGGGCGTACGCGGCCTCGGCCTGACTGCGGACCTTGTGTGCAAGCGCCGCCTCCGCCACCTCGCGCGCCACGCTCGTCTCCGCGCACCAGTCGCGGAACGACGACCGCATCCCGTGAGACGTTCCCTTGATGCCGAGATCCCCGAGCAGCTTGCCGAACATCGAGGCGTGGATCGCTCCGCCCCTCACGCCCCGGAACACGATGCCGCCGTCATGGTGCTTCCGAGCCTCCTCAAGGATCTCCAAGGCTCGCGCCGACAGGGGAACCCGGTGCTCGCGCTTCGCCTTCATGCGGGTGGCGGGAATGGTCCACACATCCCGTTCGATCTCCTCCCAAGCCGTGCCCCGGACCTCGCTGGAGCGCGTGGCCGTCAGGACCATGAACTCCAACGCCAGCCGGATGCCGATATGGGAATCCGAGTTGCGAACCTTGGCCAGAGCCGCCGCCACCTCGCCGTGCGGGAGCGCCTTGTGATGCCTTGTGGTGTTGCCATTGCGCGGCAGAGCGGCGGCGATGGTGTCGCCCGCCGGGTCGTCCGGTCGGTAGCCCTTCGCGACGGCCCAACGCATCACCGCCGAGATCCGGTTGCGCACGGCCTTGGCGGTCGGGGGCTTGCTCGACCAGATCGGCTTCAGGATGGCGAGCACGTCGGCCGTCGAGACCTCTCCGACGCGCTTCCGGCCGATGCGCGGATAGGCGTAGTCCCGCAGCGTCTGCCGCCACTGCCCGGCCATGCGGGGCGGGTTCTTCCAAGTCGACCGGTGAATCTCGATCACCTTCTCGACGGCCGCCTCGAACGTGGGAACCCCCGCGTCTCTCGGGTCGTGGCCCCAATGGACCGCCCGCCTGTTCTCCAGCGCCTTCTCCCTCGCTTCCTTGAGCGTCACCACCGGATACGAGCCGAGTCCGAGGTTCGTGGGCCTCCCCCCAACCCGAATACGCTGGCCCCAGGACTTGGAAACGCGCCCGGACTTCATGAGGTGGACGCGGAGGTACAGGCCGAGGCCTCCGCGCCCGCCGTCGCCGTAGCGTCCCGGCTTCTTCACGCGAGCCACGAAGGTGGCCGTAAGGGGTCGTTTTCGCATGTCGTGTTACCTACCTGTGTATCAGTTACAGACCAGTATTTCATGATACCAAGCTGCACGATTCGACACAAGAGCGAGCCGGTGAATGCGCTTTGGATGCGCCGTATAGCGTTGATAACGCATGGTTTACGGAACATCACTGGACGGCATCGGATGGTGTGTGCGATCATCGAGCGATATTTGTGGCAGAAATCGCTCTTGACTTCGAGCACGAGCGCGCCGGCCCGGCGCTTTGAGTCGTCCGCCTGCCAGGTGAGCAGCTGGCGCGCGAACGGGTACATGCAGGCGGTCGTCTTGCCGGTGCCCACGGCCCCGACGACGAGCACGCCGGTGTAAAGTCCCTTCTCGGGGACGACGAGCCAGGAGGGCCGCTCGCTCTCGGTGGCCACGGTCGGATGGTGCAGTTCGCCGACGACGAGCGAGGGCGCGTCGTCTTTCGCCGATGTCGGCCAGGCGGGCAGCCTGCCCCGGTTGCGGCGGCCCGTGAGCGGCTGGAGCCAGACCCGTGAGACCGAGAGCATGATCGAGCCGGCGAGCAGCACGGCCACGCCGGGCGTCAGGTAGTACCAGGCGCGGATGGCCGCGTGGATGCCCGGATCGTTGTGGGCGATCAGGTCGAGATACGGATTGCCGCCCACGGGCGGGAACGGCGCGAGGAACGCGCGCGCTCCGGCGGCCGTCAGGGCGACCCCGATGAGGACGAGCGTCCACGGCCTCATCGGTTCAACACCCTTCCCGGAGGGACTGCTGCGACGCTAGCGACCCCGGGAGGTCGGGGGCGGGTGGTGCGCAAGCACACCCGGCCTCGAACCCGTACCGAGCCCTCGGCGAGGGGGGTCGCTAGCGTCACGGCCTGTGACGCCCGCGCGGCACGGGCCGGCAGGGCCGCCCCGGCGCACGGCGTTGCCGCGCCAGCGGTTGCGCGCCGGTTCCGGTGCGCACTGCGGGAGCGCCGAAGTGCGCATCGGACCCCCATGTCGTTTGCGCGCTCAGGTACGGCCATAAGTCGAGGGGCGCTCATCGGTATCGCGCCCCCTGGAGCCGGACCGTCTGCCAGACGAGACCGCGGTCGATCGAGCCCAGCCGCGCCAGTCGGCTCGCCCGGCGTTCGAGCGCGATGCTCCGCTTCAGCGCGGCCTGGAGGCCGCCGAACTCCTCGAGGACGTTGACCGCCCCCTGGAGGATCGCGCGCTCGATCCGCGCCAGCTCCTGTTGGGTCCCGGGGTCCGGCTCGCCCGTTCCGGCGCGCTCGGCCCATCCGCGCGTCACGCGCCGCGCCCGTTCGAGTTCGCGCGTGGTGCGGGCGACGGCCACGATCTCAGAGGACATCCCCCGGTCCCGCAGCGCGCGCCAGAGTTCGGCGTGCGCCTTGCCCCAGGAGCGGAGCGCGGTCGCGGTGTCGTGGCCGGGCTCGGCGTAGACGAATAGCGCGCGGGCCGAGTCCAGCGCGACGGGCAGCTTGAGCGGGAAGTGGCGGCGCGTCGCGCCGACGGCGCCCCGGTAGACCTTGACGGGCAGCAGGTCGCGCTCGATGCCGAGGGCCTCGAACGCGGCGACCTTCTCCTGCTCGGTCGGGAGCCACGGCAGATCGGAGTGCTCGATCACGTAGTCGAGCGACAGCAGGCGGCGGAGGAGCACCTCGGGGGACGCCTTGCGGCGGTGGCGGACGTGCTCCGCTCCGAGCGCGCGGTACAGGCCCCGCGCGTAGATCCGGCACACGCGCCCGATCCCCCGGATGCCGGGCACGGTCTCCTCGGAGGCGTGTCCCCGCCGGATCAGCGCCAGCACGAGCCGCCGCGCACGCTCGTGGTGCGTGTCCAGGAACCGCGTCGCCTGCGCGCGCGTGAACACGCCGCTGTGGAGACACACCAGCGCGATCCACTCGGCCTTCCTTCCGGTCCAGCCGAACGATTCGAGCACCTTCTCCCGTCCCTTGAGGTGCGTGATCACGGCTGCTCCCCGGTCACGAGCGCCCGGTCGGCCCGGAGGTAGGTGATGAGGATGCCCATCGGGTTGTGGACGACCAGCTCGGGCGGGACGGAGTCGAGGAACTCGAACCGGAGCGAGAGCGACCAGCGCTCGCGGAGCACCTCCTGGCCGGCGGCGAGGTGGACCAGCTCGAAGTCGGCGGTCGCGCCGTGGGGCGGCTCGGGCGAGGGATGGATGCGGAGCACGACCCGCTCGACCTGGCGCTCGGTCTCGGCGGTGCCGGCCGCCGTGGCGGCCACCTCGTCGCCCTCGCGCGAGAACGCGGCGTTGGCGAGTTCGGTCGAAAGGAACCGGAGGCTCCGGGTCCAGTGCTCCTCGACGGTCGCGCGGCGGCGCGAGTGGAAGTCGTCGACGAACCGGTTCAGGAAGTACTTGGTCGTCGGATCGAGCGGATCGGCCTGCGCGGTCGCGGCCTCGTAGGCCAGCGCCTCGGCGCGGCCCA
>VXMI01000239.1 GCA_009841165.1 Gemmatimonadota bacterium
GGGGGAGGGGGGGGACTAGGTGGCCCGGGACGAAGGGCGGCGCCTGGCATCCCGCCGCGCGCGCCGGCCCCGGATCCTCTCGGTCATCGGTACGCGCCCCGAGGCGATCAAGATGGCTCCCGTGATCGGCGCGCTGCGGGAGCGCGGCGGGAGCCACCACCGGCTGGCGCTCACCGGACAGCACACCGAGATGGTCGACCAGGTGCTCGATGTCTTCGGCCTGGAGGCCGACTACGACCTCGACATCATGAAGCCGGGCCAGAGCCTCTACGACGTCGGCCACGCGTGCATGGACGGACTGCGCGAGGTCGCCGAGGACTTCCGGCCCGACGTGACGATCGTCCAGGGCGATACCGCGACGGTTTTCTTCGCGGGCCTGGTGACCTTCTTCCAGCAGGGCAGGCTGGCGCACGTCGAAGCCGGACTGCGCAGCCACAGGAAGTGGTCGCCGTTCCCGGAGGAGATGCTGCGGCGCATGACCGACACCGTCTCGGACTTCTGCCTGGCCCCGACACCGGCCGCGGCCGCCAACCTCGCGGCCGAGGGCGTGGACGCGGAGCGGATCTTCGTGACCGGAAACACCGTCGTGGACGCGCTCCTGCGGATCCGGTCGCGGCCGCTGACCGTGGAGGAGCCCGTGATCGCGCGCCTCGTGGAATCTCCGGGGCGCCTGGTGCTGCTGACCGTCCACCGCCGCGAGTCCTTCGGTGCTCCCCTGGAGGGTGTCTTCGGGGCGGTCGCCGACCTGGCCGACCGGTTCGGGGACATCGAGATCGTCTACCCGGTTCACCCGAATCCCCGCGTGCGTGAGCCCGCGTTTCGGATGCTGGGCGGCAACCCGCGGGTGCACCTCGTGGAGCCATTGGCCTACGGCGATCTCCTGGCCGCGCTCGACCGCGCCTGCCTCGTCCTCACCGACTCGGGCGGCATCCAGGAAGAGGCGCCCACCTTCGAGGTACACACCCTGGTGCTGCGCGAGGTCACGGAACGGCCCGAGGCCGTGCAGGCGGGCGCCGCCACGCTCGTGGGGACCGATCCGGGCCGCATCCTGGCCGAGGCGAGCGCACGGCTGTCCGCGGACCGAAGCGGCCCCGCGGTGCGCAACCCGTACGGCGACGGTAGAGCGGGCGAGCGCATCGCCGATATCCTCCTGGCGGCGCTCACCGGGCACCCGCGCCGAACCCGCGACTGGGAGCCGGCGTGAAGATCGTCATGCACTGCGTCTACTTCCCGCCGGAGGTGGGCGGACTCGAGAGCCACGTTCACTACCTCTGCCGGGGGCTGGCGCGGCGCGGCCACGACGTTACCGTGGTGACATCGCTGTCGCAGCCCGGCCTCGCGACCGAAGAATTCATCGACGGCATTCGCGTGCACCGCACCCCCCTGCCGTCGCGCACCCCGCTGGGCTGGTTTGCCCACGCCGCCGGCTCCACGCCCCGAACGCGGGCCGCGGTGCAGGGCGCCGACGTGGTCCACGCCCAGGCGTTCCCCTCGCTGCTTCCCTGCGCCCTGGCGCTGGCGGGCGCGAGCACGCCGCTGGTTTGCACGCTCCACACCTCCCACTTCCTGCGCCTCGCGGCGAATCGGGTGTTTGCGCCGGCTCTTGGGAAACTGATTGAGCTCAGCGACTACAACTTCGCCGCCAGCAAGGAGATCGCCGATGTGGGAGAGGGTCTCGGCCCGACGATCGAAGTCGAGGTTCTCGTCAACGGCGTGGAGACCGACATCTTCCGTCCGCAGCAGGGTTCGATGCCGCGCACTGGCGGTCGACGGCGCCTCGTGGTGCCGCGCCGGCTCTTCCCGAAGAACGGCGTCGAATACTTCGTGCGGGCGCTGCCCGAGATCGCAGCGGGGG
The DNA here is from genome assembly GCA_009841165.1 of Gemmatimonadota bacterium. Taxonomy (GTDB): domain Bacteria; phylum Gemmatimonadota; class Gemmatimonadetes; order Longimicrobiales; family Gaopeijiaceae; genus Bin94. The sequence goes on from VXMI01000239.1 coordinate 1,856, forward strand.
CCGCCGTGGACGTGGTCGTGATCGGGGACGGCCCGGAGAGGGGCAGGCTGGAGGCGCTTGCGGTCGAGCTGGGCGTCGCCGACCGGATCGACTTCCTGGGGGCCCGCCCGCACGCCGAGATGCCCGCGCTGCTGTGCTCGGCGGACATGGCGGTGTTCCCGTCGCTGGTCGAGGCGACGTCGGTTGCGGCGCTCGAGTGCATGGCCTGCGGCTTGCCGGTCGCGGCTTCGGCAGTGGGCGGCCTGCCCCAGATCGTGGACGATTCCGTCGGGGGACTCTTCCCGCCCGCGGATCCGGCGGCCCTGGCGGCGAAGGTGCTGGCGCTGCTCGGCGACGGGGAACTCGACGGAAGGGGCGCCACGGGGCGCGAAAAGGTAGTATCGATGTGGAGCAACGAGCGCCTGGTGGACCGGCACCTGGAGGTCTATCGCAAGTTGGTGGCGCGTTCCTCCAATTGATAGTAATGTTTGCATTACAAAGTGTAAATCAAACATGACATTGTGCTCGTAGAGCAGAGAGGTACTGCCGTGAGTTCCACCCAAACGAGGATTCCCGGCCGCGCGGCGGTATCGGTGCCGTGGTGGCTGACGTGCGCCCTCTTCGTGGTGGTCACGGTCGTACTCTTCGCGGAGTTCATCTTCTCGGACCGGATGCTCTACGGCGAGGACTCGCTCTCCCTGGGGTACATGGCGAGGGCGTACTTCGCCGAACGGCTGAACGCGGGGGACTTTCCCCTCTGGAGCCCGCGCCTGCTCGGCGGCATCCCCTTCCTGGAGGCGATCTCGGCCGGCGACTCCGTCTACCCGACCAGCCTCCTCTACCTCTTCATCGAGCCCTATCGCGCACTCGGCTGGAAGCTCGTCCTGCACGTGCTCGGCGGCGGCTTCTTCATGTACGGCTGGGCGCGGAGCCTCGGGCTGGGACGTCCCGCGGCGACTCTCGGCGGCCTGGCATGGCTGATGGCCCCGGTCATCGTGACGCTGACGCTCCCCGGGAACGACGGGAAGCTCATGGTGGCGTCACTGGCTCCGCTGGTTTTCTGGGCCGCCGAATCGGTGTTGCGATCGCCATCCGGGCGTACCGCGGCCGGACTCGCGGGTGCGGTCGCCCTCACCAGCCTCACCACCCAGTTCCAGACCGCCTACTTCCTCTTCGGCACGGTGGGTGCGTACGCCGTTTTCCGCACGGTACAGCTCCGGAAGGAGCCGGGGAGCGGATCCGGCGCCCGGCGGCCCCGACGCGCGCTCGTGCCCTTGGCGATCTTTCTCGGCAGCGCCGTGGTGGGTGCGGGCATGGCAGCCGTGCAGCTGATCCCGGCCGCCCAGTACGTCACCGAGTCCTCCCGGCGCATCGCGACCACTGTCGAGGCCACTCCGCAGGAGCGTCTCGCCTACGCCAGCTCCTGGTCGTTCCACCCCGAAGAGGTGGCGGCGCTGGTGGTGCCTGAATTCGTGGGCAACAGCGCGGCCGACGCGGACTGGGGGCGCAACACCTACTGGGGACGCAACGCGCTGAAGCTCAACCACGAGTACCTGGGCGTTACCGTGCTGGCGCTCGCGATCCTCGGCTTCGGCGGACGGCGGAGCAGGGGACTGCGCTGGTTCATGGCGGGCATTAGCCTCACCTGGCTCCTCTTCGCTCTGGGCGCCCACACGCCTGTCTGGCGCATCTTCTACGAGGTCGTGCCCGGCGTATCGCTCTTCCGCGTTCCGTCGATCGCAGCCTTCCTGGTGAGCTTCGGGGTGACCACGCTCTTCGCCCTCGGCGTGGACGATCTCGTTCGCAACGGCCCGTCCCCGGGATTCCTCCGGAGCAGGCGGGGACGCGCCCTGCTCAGCTTCTGCGGACTCCTCTTCGCGGGTCTGCTTCTCCAGGCCAGCGGCGCGCTCGGCAGCATCTGGACGACGATGATCTACGGCGACGCCGGCGAACGAAGCCTGGCCGCTCTCGCCGCCGCCAACCCGCACATCACCCTCGGCTTCGGTATCGCGCTGGTGCTGGCGCTCCTCACGGCGGTGCTGGTGTGGCTGGTGAAGGAGGACAGAGTCCCCGTCGCGGCGGCGCTGGCCGCGCTGTCGCTCCTCGTGGCGCTCGACCTCGGGAGGATAGACCGGGCCTTCATTCGCACCTTCGACTTTCACGCGTGGGCCGCGCCCGACAACAACACGCGCTACCTGGAGGAGCGCCGCGACGCCGGGCCGCCGTTCCGGGTGGCCGACCTGCGAGGCAGCGACCAGATCGTGGATCTGGCCCTGTATGAGCTCGACCTGGTGGCCGGACACCACCCCAACGATCTGGCGCGATACCGCCAGCTGCTGGGTCTGGAGGGGAGCCGCGCGTCCGGGGACAACACCCGCCACCCGAACGTGCTGCGCATGATGAACACCAAGTACATCGTGTGGCCCCAGGAGGCCGTCGGAGGGCCTCCCTACGCGGGTGCGCAGGCACTCAGTTCGGCCCGGCGGGGCAGGGGGCTGGAGGCGATCTACACCTACCCGGGCCTGGACCGGGCCTGGATCGTGGACCGGGTCACGGTCATGCAAGACGACGAGGCGGCGCTGGCGCGCATTCTCTCGCAGGACTTCGATCCGGGCAGCGAGGTCATTCTGGCCGAGCCGCCGGACGCGGTCGCCGGGAGCGGCGGTGCAGCGGGACCAGTCTCCTGGCAGCTGTTCGAGCCCGACGAGAGACGTCTGCGCGTGACCACGACCGGTCCCGCGGTGCTGGTGGTGTCGGAGAACTGGTTCCCCGGATGGGTGGCGGAGGTCGACGGCGAACCCGCCACGGTGCGCCGCGCCAACCTGACGTTGCAGGCCGTGGAGATCCCTTCCGGCGGCGACCACACCGTAACGCTGCGCTTCACGGCCCCGACGGTGATGAGCGCGCTCCGGATCAGCGTCCTGGCCGCCCTGATCACCATCCTTCTCTTCGCGTCGTCGCACCTGCGCGGACTGTCGGCGCGGCTGCGGCCCGGCCGAAGGTCGGGATGACCGGACCGAACGCAGGGAAGAGGGGGCAGGGGTCCGCTTCCGACGGCGGGAGCCGGACTCCGGCCGCCCGCAAGCGGTGGTGGATGCCGCTGGTCAAGCTGGTGCTCACGGTCTCGCTGACGTGGCTGATCCTGCGGGGCGCCGGCATCACGCTGGCCGAGGCCTGGGCCGTGGACTGGACGCTGGTGCGGCCGCGGGCGTTGCCGATTGCGCTCTCGATGGTGCTTCTCGCGCTGACGTTCTTCGTCGCCGCCGCGCTGTGGTCGCGCATTCTCCTGGCGTTCGGAGAGCGCCGGGTCGGATTGGCGGAGGGCGCCTCCATCCTGGTCGTCGCCAACCTGGGCCGGTACGTGCCCGGCAAGATCGCCCAACTGGCCGGGGTGGCGGTGCTGGCCCGCCGCCGGGGCATGTCGGGGGTTCGTGCGACGGCCGCGGCCGTGACGGCCCAGATCATCAACCTGCTCGCCGCGGCGGCGGTGGGGGGGTGGGTGGCCGTG
>VXMI01000062.1:0-9528 GCA_009841165.1 Gemmatimonadota bacterium
TCGGCTGCATGAGCTTCGGCAGCCGCAAGTGGCGCCCCTGGATGCTCGAAGAGGACGAGGCCAGGCCGTTCTTCCGGCGCGCCGTCGAACTCGGCATCAACTTCTTCGACACCGCAGACGTGTATTCGCTGGGCGTGAGCGAGGAGATCACCGGGAGGGCGGTGCGCGAGTACGCGGTGCGCGACGAGGCGGTGGTGGCGACCAAGTGCCGCATGCGGATGGGCACCGGGCCGAACCGCGGTGGCCTCTCGGCCAAGCATATCATCCAGTCGTGCGAGGCCTCGCTGCGGCGGCTCGGGCTGGACCGGATCGACCTCTACCAGATCCACCGCGCCGACCCGAGCACCCCGGTCGAGGAGACGCTGGCCGCGCTGCATCGCCTAGTCCAGGACGGCAAGGTTCTCTACCTGGGTGCCAGTTCGATGTTCGCGTGGGAGCTGATGAAGATGCTCTCGGTGTCCGAGCGGAACGGCTGGGCCCGCTTCGTCTCCATGCAGAACCACTACAACCTGGTCTACCGGGAAGAGGAGCGTGAGATGATGCCTTTGTGTGTGGATCAGGGTCTCGGTGTCATTCCCTGGTCGCCCCTGGCGCGTGGCCTGCTCACGGGCCAGCGCTCCCGGGGGATGCACGAAGCCTCGGCGCGGGACGAACACGACGCGCCTCTCGCCGACGAGCTCTACGACCACGCTTCGGACTGGGACGTGGTCGACGCGACGGTGCGCGTGGCCCGACGGCGGGGCGTCGAGCCGGTGCAAGTGGCGCTCGCGTGGCTGCTGTCGCGGCCTGCGGTCGCGTCACCGATCGTCGGCTTCACCAGGGTCGAGCAGATGGATGCCGCCGCCGCCTCGGCCGACCTTGTCCTCAGCGAAGAGGAGTGCGCGGAACTCGAGGCGCCCTACCGACCCCACGAGGTGCGCGGCTGGCTTGGCGGCCCCCTCAAGCTTCCGGGAATCAGCTCATGATCGCGATACCGGGCCTGACCCTCACCAGGGGAGACTTCGAGGCGGCGTACAGGAACGTCGGCCCGCACGTTTACAGGACGCCGCTGCTAACCAGTCGCTCGCTGAGCGAGGCGTGCGGCCTCGACGTGCGGCTGAAGGCCGAACTCTTCCAGCGCGGCGGCTCCTACAAGGTGCGCGGCCCGCTCAACAAGATCGCCAGGCTGACCGACGAGGAGCGGGCGCGGGGCGTAATCTGCTCGTCGGCGGGCAATCACGCGCAAGGCGTGGCGATCGCGGCGCGGCACTACGGGGTGAAGGCCGTGGTGTGCATGGCCGAGAACGCCACGCCCGCAAAGGTCGCGGCCACGAAGGGCTACGGCGCGAGCGTGGTCCTCCACGGAAGCATCTGGGACGAGGCCAACGAGAAGGCGCTCGAACTCGTCGAGACGGAGGGCTACACTTACATCCATCCGTTCGACGATCCGGACCTGATCGCGGGGCAGGGCACTCTCGGGCTCGAGATCATGGAGCAGTTCCCCGAGGTGGAGCTGGTGGTGGTGCCGATCGGAGGCGGCGGACTCATCTCCGGGATCTCGATGGCGGTCAAGGCGTTCCGGCCGGAGATCCGGGTGATCGGCGTCGAGTCGTCGGGAGCGCCCGCCATGAAGCGCAGCGTGGAGCAGGGGTCACGCGTGACGCTCGACCGCGTCGACTGCGTCATCGACGGGCTCGTGGTGAAGCGCGTGGGCGGGAACACCTGTTCCGTCGTGTCCCGCTTCGTGGACGAGATCGTGACGCTCCCCGACGAGCAGATCTTCGACGCCGTGCTGTGGCTGATGACCCGTGCGAAGCTGGTGACCGAGGGGGCGGCCGCGTCGCCGGTGGGTGCGCTGCTGCAGGGGCTCGTGGACGCGCCCGCGGGGACGAAGACCGTCTGCGTGCTCAGCGGTGGGAACCTCGACGTTAACAAGCTGCGCGGGTTGTCCTGGAATTGAGTTGATGGTGACCGACAGCGCGGCGTTGTAGCCGTGGTGTGTCAGTATTAGTATAGAGTTTCTGACACTTTGTCCGGGCTGGAAGAGGAGGGTCGTCGTGGCCAGCCTTCCCAAACGAATCATGGAACATGCCGAGGCGCTGCCTGAAGCAGCCCCGATCTGTCCGGGTGCGTTGCTTCATCTGGGAAACCGTCCGGCTGTCGATCAGGCGTTGTCGCGCCTGGCTCGGCGAGGCCAGTTGCTGCGGGTCCATCGCGGGGTGTATATGCGACCTTTCCTTACCGAATTTGGGGTTCGTCCACCTTCTCCCTCAAAAGTCATCGAATCGCTCTCAGCACTTTGGGGCGAGACGATTGTGCCCTCCGGCGGAGCTTCGGCGAACGTGCTCGGTCTCACCAAACAGGTACCCATACGATCCGTCTATTGGACGTCAGGCCCGCGCCGCAAGCTACGGCTGTTTGCGATCGTCCTCGAGCTCCGTCATGCGCCCCGCTGGCAGCTTGTGGCACCCGGGCGCCCCGCCGGTATGGCCGTCCGAGCGCTGGCCTGGGTGGGTCCGCACGAAATCGAGGAGAGCCTGGACATCATCAAGCGCGAACTGTCCGAGGATGACCTGATGGAACTCGCCGCTACGCGGGCGATCCTGCCGTCGTGGATGGCAGGACCTCTCAGTACCTTGGTGTCGCATGGATAACTCGTCTGCCCAATACCTCGTCCGCATCGCCGCCGAAGTCGCGAGCAAGTCCAACCGCACGCGCCGGCGCTTCCAGAAGCAGCTGGTCCGCAATCTGGACGACGCCCTTCGCTCCGACGGCGCCAATCCCCGGATTCGCGACCGCTGGAGCCGCCTGTTCATCACGCTGGCGGAGCCGGATGGGGTTTCGGCGGACGGCGAGGCGATGGCGGCAGCGACCCGTGTCTTCGGACTCAGCTCCTACTCAAGGGTCGACGCCGAGATCGACGCCGACCTCGATGAAATCGTCCGCGTGGGCCACGACCTCTACCGCGACGCGGTCACCGGTCGCCGCTACGCCGTCGCGCCCCGCCGCACGGGCCGTCACTCCTTCTCGTCGCGCGACATCGGCGTGCAGCTCGGGGCCGCGCTCAACCCCTACGGCACCGTCGACCTGACCACGCCCGAAGTCACCGTCCACGTCGAGGTGCGCGACCACCGCGCCTACCTCTTCAGCGGCCGCACCGAGGGTCCCGGCGGCCTGCCGGTGGGTGTCCAGGCCCGGGCCGTCTGCCTGATCTCCGGGGGGTTCGACTCGGCCGTCGCGGCGTGGCTGCTCCTCAAGCGCGGCGTCCCGCTCGACTACGTCTTCTGCAACCTGGCCGGGCCCGCCTTCGAGCACTCGGTCGTCCGCGTTACCAGGGTCCTGGCCGACCGCTGGAGCTACGGCGACCGTCCGCGCATGCACATCGTCGACTTCGACGAGCCGGTGCGCGAACTCCAGAGCAGCGTGACGCCACGCTACTGGCAAGTCGTCCTCAAGCGCCTCATGTACCGGGCCGCCGAACAGGTGGCCGCCGAGATCGGTGCCGATGCGCTGGTCACCGGCGAGTCGCTGGGCCAGGTGTCGTCCCAGACGCTGCGGAACCTGCGCGCGATCGAAGCCGCCGCCACGCTTCCCGTGCTGCGTCCCCTGGTCGGTTTCGACAAGGAGGAGATCATCCGCATCGCCGAGCGGATCGGAACCGCCGCTCTCTCCGCGCGCGTCAAGGAGTACTGCGCGATACTCGCAGGCAAGCCGGTTACCGCGGCGAAGGTTTTGGCGGTGGACCGGGAGGAGGCGCCGCTCGACCCCGGCCTCGTCGACCGCGCCGTTGCCGCGCGCAAGGTGCTGGACGTGCGGAAGCTCGCCGACTCCGACCTGCAGCGCGACTACCTGTGGGTCAATTCCCTCCCGGCAGAAGCCCGCGTCATCGATTGCCGGCCCCGGCAGCAGGACGACGGATGGCGTCATCCCGGCTCCAAGCGGGTGCTGCCAGCCGATTTCCCCGACCTGGTCACAATACTAAACAAAGATATTAAGTATGTGCTCTTCTGCGACAACGGGATACAGTCGGGACAGTTCGCAAACCTTTTGCAGACAGTGGGATACGAGGCCTACGCATTGAAGGACGGCACGAAGGCGCTACGGGGATGAGTCCGCCTGCCCGCTTGTGCATTGTCGCCCTGTCGCTTTTGCACTTTGTCGCTTGCGGCTCCCTGGATGGCCCTGGCGACGCTTCGGATGAACTCGTCATCGCCTGGCCCGCCTCCCGCGAACCCGCGTCCCTGGACGGGCACATCGAACCATACCAGACGGCGTGGCTCATCGACTACATGATCGCCGACCCGCTGCTGATCATCGGCCCCGACGGCGGGTTCCACCCCGCTCTCGCGACCGGCTGGTCGTCCAACGAGGTGGCGGACGAGTGGACGTTCACCCTGCGGAGCAACGTCGTCTTCCAGGACGGCACCCCGTTCAACGCAGAGGCCGTCCGGTACAACGTCGAGCGCATCCTCGATCCGGCCACACGGTCCGGCGAGATGGCCGCCCACGTCGGACCGGTGGAGCGCGTGGAGATCGTCGACGACACGACCGTCACGCTCCACTACGCCGCGCCCTGGGTCACCGTGCTCGACGCCTTCCGGCGCGTCCCGATCTGGTCCCCGGCTGCGGCGGAGCAGTGGGGCATTGAGGAGTTCGACCGGCACCTGGTTGGCGCCGGACCGTTCCTGCTGGAGGAGTGGGTCCCCAACGACCACGTCACCGTGCGGCGCTGGGACGGCTACGGCGGCTGGAACTCGATCAGCCAGGAGCCCGGCCCGGCGAAGGTCGAGCGCGTGACTATCCGCTTCATCGGCGAAGAGGCGGTGCTCGGCAACATTGTCCGGACCGGCAACGCCCACATTGCCATGAACCTGCCCACCGCGTACATCGACGATTACCGCGATGCGGAGGGTTTCTCACTGCTGACCGGCTACCAGGCGGGGACCGGGCTGCAGATGGTGATGAACACGCGGCGGCCGCCGTTCAGCGACATTCGGGTGCGGCGGGCGCTGTTGCACGGGACCGACCAGCAGGCGCTCAACGACCTTCTCTACGACGGCCATTACCTTGCCGCCGACGGCCCCCTCAACACGGTTCACAGCTGCTATTGGGAAGGCAACGCCGACTACTACCCCCGCGATCCCGAGACCGCGATGCGGCTGTTGGAGCTGGCCGGGTACACCGACCGCGACGGCGACGGCATCCGGGAAGCGTACGGCGTCGCCGGGGTCGAAGACGGCACCCCCCTGCGCGTGCGATGGACCATCCTCGACCGCGCAGATATGGGCGAGGCGGTGCAGGCGCAGTGGCGTCCGCTCGGCGTCGACCTGGTCATCGAGATCGTGCCGGGGCCGGTGCAGTTGGAGCGGGTGAACGCCCGCGACTTCGATCTCATCTACGAGCGCCAGCGGAGCCCGGACCCGTTGCTGATGGACATGCTCTGGAACTCGGCCCACGATGTCGTGGGGGGGTGGGCGTGGACGGGGTTCGTTGACGCCGAGCTGGACGGGATCGTGAGTCAGCTCAGGGTGATGCCCGACCAGGAGCCGCGGTGCGCACTGGCGCAGGAGGCCCAGCGGGTCATCATGGACAACGCGCTGATGCTGCCGACCCTGAGCGAGCCGATCTTCTACGCGGTGTCAGACGAGGTGCGGGGATTCGAACTGGCGTCGGAGGGGCAGTTCTACTTCGTGCACAATGTGGAGGTGCTGAGGGAGTAGAAGCCCGTGACGCCATGGCCCTACAGCCGCTGCAAGAACCACCAGTGATGCCCCTCAAGGTCCTCGGCCTCGTAGGTTCGCTCGGTCCAGTACTCTTCTCCGTAGTCCTGAGTGGCCGGTTCGGTCGCGATGACCGCGCCGGCGGCGCGCGCCGTCTCGCAATGCGTGTCGACGTCGTCGACGAACACGGCCAGTGCCTGAGTGTTCGCACCTCCGACAGCCCGGGGTGATCGGGGGTAGGTCCGGCCTGGTGTAAGGCCCGCCTGTCCGACCATGATGAGGCCACCGTTCATGGCGAGTTGGGAATGCACGATCTGTCCCTGGTCGTTCTCCACCCTGACCCGCACGGTGAATCCAAAGGCACTGACGAGCCAGTCGATCGCGGCCGCGGCGTCGTCATAGAACACCGCGGGAGCTATTCTCGGCCATCCTTCCGGCGGGTTCTCCATTTTGCTCCTCCATGTTTCTCGCGATTCTCGCCGGCACTGATCCTACCCAGTAGTTTCCCGCCCGAAAACAGCGACTCGCAGCTCAGCCCGTCAACCGCCCCAGTGCCAGCCACCTACCTCGCCCGCCGCTTCGCCCAACTCGGCGTCGTCCTCCTGCTCGTCTCGGTGGCGGTCTTCTCGATCATGCACGCCCTTCCCGGCGACCCCGTGCAGCTCATGCTCTCCGGCGCCGAAAGCGGGTCCGTCACCCCGGAGCGCCAGCAACAACTGCGCGAGGAGATGGGGTTGAACGACCCGCTGCCAGTGCAGTACGGCCGCTTTCTGAGCGGGGCTGCCACCGGCGATCTCGGCACCTCCGTCAGGCTTCGCCAACCCGTCCTCGACCTCATCCTCGACCGCCTCGGCTCCACCCTCGCCCTCAGCCTCGGCGGCATTCTCTTCGCGGTGCTCATCGGCGTGACGACCGGCGTCCTCGCCGCACTCAAACAGGGCTCATGGATCGACGGATTCAGCCGCGTTCTCGCCTACGCCGGCGTCTCGCTGCCGCTCTTCTGGCTCGGCCTCCTCCTGATCCTGGCCTTCGCCTTCTGGCTGCCGTGGTTTCCACCGGCGGGGTCGGAAGGTATCCGCTCTCTCGTCCTCCCCAGCCTCTCGCTCGGCCTCGTCTCGGCGGGCGTCATCGCGCGTCTCACCCGTGCCTCGCTCCTCGAAGTCCTGGTCCAGGACTACATCCGCACCGCCTGGGCCAAGGGCCTCCCGAAACGCATCGTCTACGTCCGCCACGCGCTCCGGAACGCCCTGATCCCGGTGCTCACCATGCTCGGCCTGCAGTTCGGCGCGATGCTGGCCGGCGCTGTCGTCACGGAGACCGTCTTCAGCCGGCCCGGGCTGGGTCGACTGGTCGTGAGCGCGATTCTCTGGAAGGACTATCCGCTGGTGCAGGGAATCGTGCTGTTCATGGCGGCGATGTACGTCGTCGTGAACCTGCTGGTGGACTTGCTGTCCGCGTGGCTCGACCCGCGCATACGCGAGGAGGCCGCGGCATGACCATCCGGGGCCGGACCTTCAGCATCGCCTTCGCCTCCGGCATCACGATACTCGCCGCCTGGGTGCTGCTCGCGCTCCTCGCGCCCGCGGCCGCGCCGCACGACCCCCTCGCTACCGTCTCGGGCGCCCGCGAGGCGCCTTCCGCCGAGTTCTGGTTCGGTACCGACCGGCTCGGGCGCGACGTGTTCAGCCGGGTCATCCACGCTGCGCGCGTGTCGCTCCTGCTCGGCTTCATCAGCGTCGCGATCGGGGCCGCGCTCGGATCGGCGGTGGGCCTCGTATCCGGATACTACCGCGGCGCCATCGACACCGTGCTCATGCGCGTCGTCGACGCCATGCTGGCCTTCCCCGGCATTCTCCTCGCGCTCGTGGTGATCGCCGCGCTCGGGCCCAGCATCACGAACGTGATGATCGCGGTCGGCGTGTCCACGATCCCGCGCTACGCGCGCCTGGTCCGCAGCACCGTGCTCACCGTCCGCGAGGAGTCATACATCGACGCGGCCCGGCTCATCGGCGTGCCGGACTTCCGCATCATGCTGCGGCACGTGCTCCCGAACACGGCGGTGCCGCTGCTCGTGCTCTCGACGCTTGAGTTCGGGCACGCCATCTCGGTGGGCGCGGGCCTGAGCTTCCTCGGGCTGGGGGCGCAGCCGCCGACGCCGGAGTGGGGGCTGATGACCGCGGCGGGGCGCGACGTGCTCGGAAGGGCCTGGTGGATTTCCACCTTCCCGGGACTCGCCATATTCACGGTGGTGATGGCGACGAATCTCCTGGGCGACAGCTTGCAGGAGATGCTCGACCCCAGGCTGAAAGCGAGGCGAGAGTGAACGAGAGGTTCGTAGGCGTGCAGATCGGGCCCGCCAGCTTCGTGGACGAGGGCGTGGACGCGGTGCTCGACACGCTCTAGGAGCGCGTGGGCGTAAACGTGATCCTGCTGGGCACGGTCAGTTGGCTCGGGCTCAAGATCGGGCGCAGCATCTCGTGGCAGATCGACGGCTGGCCGGACCACGGCGTGCCCGAGCCGCTGGAGGTGCAGGGCGGGTCGTACCTGGCGGACCATCCCGAGTTCTACCGCAACACGTCCATCACCAACTTCCGCGCCCCGGACGAGGCCATGCGGGACCGCGACATACTCGAGATGGTCATCCCGGGGGCCCGGGCGCGGGGGATGAAGGTGATCCCGGAACTGATGGAGCCGCTCTTCAAGTACGCGGGGCACGGATCGGCCAACACCGTGCAGATTCCCAACCTGGTCCAGTACATGGAGGTGGACTGCCTGGGCCGGATCGGCGGGGCCCCCTGCCTGGAGAACCCGGACTACCGGACCTGGTGGCACGCGCTGATCGAGGACCACTGCCGGAGCTACGATATCGACGGCATCATGTGGTGCAACGAGAGGCGGAGCCCACTCGACCAGCTGGTCACCGGGATGGCTCCGGGGTGCTTCTGCAGGCACTGTCTGGCCAGCATGGGGGCCGGGGGCGTCGACCCGGAAGCCGCGCGGCGGGCGTGCAGCCTGCTGCACAACTACTTCCGAAAGGCGCGCGCGGGCCAGCACTTCACCGACGGCGCGCTGATCACCGGCCTCCGCACATTCTTCGACAACCCCGAGTTCCTGCTGCTCGAGCGGCACTGGGTCAGGCGCAACAAGGACCTGGACCGCGAGCTGTACGGGCTGGTCAAGTGGTGCGATCCGGCGCTTGAGTTCGGGCTCAACGTGTGGAACCGCAACCACTTCAACCCGTTCCGCAAGGCGCAGTGGCCGTGGGCCGAGACGAAGGACTACGCGGACTGGGTCAAGCCGATCACGTACCAGCACCAGTCGGGCGGGATCTACCTGGGCGAGATGAAGCAGCTGCACGCGACCCTGCTGCGCGACCTGGCCCCCGCCGAGATGACGCCGGTCATGTACCGGATTCTCGGGCTCGACGAGGCGCCGTGGGACGAACTGATGGGTGCGGGAATGCGCCCATCCACGTATGTCGGTGGCCAATGCCGCGCCACGATCGAGGCCCTGGGCGGGGAGCTGCCCGTGCTGATGGGCATCGGCGTCGACGCCCCCCGCTCCAGTCCGGACCAGGCCGCCTGCACCCCCGAAATCGTGTACGAGAGCGTGCACGCCGCATACTCGAACGGGGCGGCCGGCGTCATCTACTCGCCCAACTACGCGAGCATGAAGCTGACCAACCTCGACGGCGGCGCCCGGGCGCTCGCGGAACTCGGAATCTGACGCAGGGAGGCTCACATGCCCGAAGCACCAGCCTGGAAGTTCCAGCCGGTTCTGCAGGATCTGGCGCCGCGCGAGCCCGTATCGGTCACGCTCCGCGGCCGCG
>VXMI01000062.1:9628-48537 GCA_009841165.1 Gemmatimonadota bacterium
CGCGGCCGCGGGGGAGGCTCGGGCGGTCGTCCCGACGGGCGGAACGATCCTGGCCGGCCTGATCAACAGCCACGCCCACCTCGCCTGGGACGGCATCCACGACCTCGCCGCCCAGTCGATGCACGACGCGCCCGAGATCAGCGCCTACAAGGCGGCGGCCAACATGCTGGCCAACCTGCGCGGCGGGGTCACGCTGGTGCGCGACCTGGGGATGAACCGGAGCGGCGAGTTCGCCAAGCAGGCGGTGGAGCAGGGGGTGTTCGCGGGCCCGCGCCTGCTGATCTGCGCGGAAGCGATCGTGCAGACCGGCGGCCACACGTACTGGTGCTGCCGCGAGGCCACAGGCGCCGACGAGATGCGGCGCGCGGTGCGGGAGCAGGTGAAGGCCGGCGCCGACCTGATCAAGATCATGATGTGCCACGACCTGCTGGAGTTCACCGACGAGGAACTCGAGGCCATCGTCGACGAGACGCACCGGAGCGGGCTGCCCGTCACCGCGCACGCGACCTTCGACGCCGCGATCGAGCGGGCGGTCGACTTCGGCATCGACACGGTCGAGCACGGCGGCAGCATGTCGGACCGCACCATCGGCAAGCTGGTTGCGCGGGGTGTGCCGATCGTCACCACGTTCTCGCCGGTGGTGATCCAGGCGAAGCCCGAGATCGCACGCCGGTACAACATTCCCGAGTGGAAGATCCGGGAGCGGCAGCAGGCAGACGCCGACAGGGGGCGCTACGACGGCCTGGTGCGGGCGGCGCGTGCCGGGGTGCGGATCGTGTTCGGGACCGACGCGGGGAGTCCCGCCGTGCGGCACGGCGTGGTGGTCCCGGAGATGGAGTTCATGATCGAGGTGGGGGTGGTGGCGGACAATCACGCCGCGATCATGAGCGCGACGCGCGAGGCGGCGATCATGAACCGCCTGGACGACCGGATCGGGACACTGGAGGCAGGGAAGGAGGGGGACGTGATCGTCGTGGACGGGAATCCGCTGGACGACCTGCGCGACCTGGAGCGGGTGCGGATGACGTTCGTGCGAGGGTGCCTGCTGTACTCGCGGCCGGGGGTGTGATCCCCATGCCGCGACAGCCCCGGGGATCCGCGCTCGCCGCCCGCGCCACCCCCCTCGCCGCTCGCGCCGTCAGTGTGAAGTCCAGCTTCCGCACCCGGATGCTCGAACTGGCCGCGGGGCTCGACGACATCATCGCGCTGGGCCGGGGCGATCCGGATTTCGAGACGCCTCCCGCGATCGTGGCTGCGGGCGCGGATGCCCTGATCAGCGGCTACACGCACTACAGTCCGCCCGCCGGTTTGCCGGAACTCCGCAAGGCGATCGCGTTTCAGCTGAAACTTAACAATAATGTTAAGTATTCGACCGACCAGATCATTGTCACAAACGGTGCCCAGGAGGCGCTGCTGATCTCCATTCTCGCGCTGGTCGATCCCGGCGACGAGGTGATCCTCCAGGCCCCGCGCTTCAACGCCTTCGACTACATGGTCAAGCTGGCCGGCGGCCGGATCGTGGACGTGCCGACGCTGGAGGCGGACGACTACGCCCTCAGGACCGACGCCATCCGCGGGGTCCTCACAAAGTGTTCGAAACTCCTGGTAATCGCGAATCCGAACAATCCCACCGGCGGACTCACCCCGCGCGCCGAACTGGAGCGCATCGCGAGGCTGGCCGTGGAACACGACCTGCTGGTCATCTCGGACGAGATCTACGAGAAGCTGATCTTCGGTGGGGCCGAGCACGTCAGCCTCGCGGCGCTGGACGGCATGTCCGAACGCACCGTGACCGTGAACGGCTTCTCCAAGGCCTACGCGATGACCGGCTGGCGCGTCGGCTACCTGGCCGCGCCCGCCTGGATGATGGAGTCGGCCGTCGAGATCAAGCACACGCTGAGCATCTGCACCCCGCCGGCGCTGCAGCGCGGCGCGCTGGCGGCCCTGGAGAGCGGCGAGGCGTCGGTCGCCTCGATGCTGGCCGAATACGAGCGGCGGCTCGCGCTGGTGCTGGGCCGCCTCGACGACATGGGCATCTCTTACGGTTGTCCGGGCGGGGGAATGTACGTCTATGCGAACATTTCGAGCACCGGGCTCGACGCCGAGACCTTCTGCCTCGAGCTGCTGCGCAAGGAACAGGTCATGGTCTTCCCCGGCACGATGTTCGCGGACCCGGCGAATCGGCACATCCGGATCACGCTGCTGTCGCCGTTGGAGTCCATGGAGAAGGCGCTGGAGCGGATGCAGCGGTTCGTGGAGCAGGCGCGTGACGACTAGTACAGTATCTGACATTTCGAATTGCTATTTCAAAACATCATGATAATTTGCATTACATGTTCAAAAGATCACTGCCCTTGCCCGACGCGGGCACGGAGACGTTCTTCCTCTGGGGGCCACGCCAGGCCG
Source organism: Gemmatimonadota bacterium (assembly GCA_009841165.1). Taxonomy (GTDB): domain Bacteria; phylum Gemmatimonadota; class Gemmatimonadetes; order Longimicrobiales; family Gaopeijiaceae; genus Bin94. Next base: position 12,035 of record VXMI01000062.1, read on the forward strand.
GGAAGAGCACCCTCCTGCGAGAGCACTATCCGGATGCTCGCTGGATCGACCTGCTGAAGAGCGACGAGTTCCGGCGCTACCTGACCAACCCGGAATACCTGCGCCAGGAAATCGAGGCGGAGGGGTTCGACCGCAGCCGCCAGGTGGTAGTCGATGAGATACAGAAGGTGCCGGCACTCCTGGACGAGGTACACTGGCTCATGGAGAACCGGGGCGTCAGTTTCGCACTCTGCGGATCCAGTGCCACCAAGGTCAAGCGCGGTGCCGCCAACCTCCTCGGAGGACGAGCCATCCGCTACGAGTTGCTTGGGATCACCGCAAGAGAACTGACTGATGACTTCGACCTGACTCGACTGCTGAACACCGGGTACCTGCCTCGCATCTACCAGGCCCCCCGCTCCGTCCGCCTCCTGGATGCCTATATCAATGACTACCTCGTGCAGGAGGTCGCTGCCGAGGGGGTCGTCCGGAAACTCCCCGCCTTCTCGCGCTTTCTGGACGCGGCCTCGTTGAGCGACGGGGAGGTCGTCAACGTCTCGAATATCGCTGCGGAGTGCGGAGTCTCGCAGCACACGGCAAAAAACTACTTCCAGGTCCTCGTGGACATGCTGTTGGCTCGCTGGGTTCCCTCCTATCGTTCACGCCCGAAGCGGCGCGTCATTCAGGCCCCGAAGTTCTATTTCGCCGATGTTGGCATCGTGAACCGGCTCGCACGGCGTGGTCCGCTGGCATCCGGCTCGGAGTTGTACGGAAAGGCTTTCGAAAACTGGGTATGCCACGAGTTGTCCGCGTGGCTAAGCTACCGCGATTTCGATGGTGGACTCTCGTATTGGCGGCTGGCTGGCGGCACCGAGGTGGACTTCATCGTTGGCAACATGCTACTTGCGGTTGAGGCCAAGGCCAGCCCGAACATCGGCTCACGTCACCTCCGAGGGCTCCGTAGCGTCATCCGCGATCACCCCTCACTCAAGCGGCGAGTCATCGTCTGCCTGGAGGCTCGCCCCCGGCGTACACGTGACGGCATCGACATTCTGCCCGCCGCTGACTTCGTCCGGCAGCTCTGGGACGACCGCCTCGTGAGCCCGCTGGTACGTCCACCGTACTGATGGCGAATCCGGTCCGCATCGCCCTCGTCGGCGCCGGGGTCCGCGGCCAGGTCTGGGCGCGCGTCATCGCCGAGACCCCCGGCGCGACGCTCGCCGGGATTGCGGATCGCGACAAAGCCCGGGCCCGGCATGCCCGCGATGATTTCGCCCCGGGAGCCCTCGTGCGCCGAGACCTCGCCTCCGCGCTGGCCGACGCCAACGTGGACGCCGATGCCGTCGTCATCGCCACCCCGCCCGCCACCCATCACCGCCTCGTCAGCCGCGCCCTCGCCCACGGTCTCCATGTGCTCTGCGAAAAGCCGCTCTCGGAGGACCTGGACGAAGTCGTCGACCTGATCGCGCGGGCCGACGCAGCCAGGCGTCACCTGCTCGTCGGAATGAACTTCCGCTACCTCCCGTCGTCGCAGCGCATACGCCGCTACGTCCTGGACGGGCACCTGGGCGCGCTGAGTCATGCGCACTTCACCTACCACAGACAGCGCGACGGCAACAGGGACGACCTGAACGACTACGTCATGTCGATGACGCATCCGATGCTGCTGGAACAGAGCATCCACCACTTCGATCTGCTGCGCTATTGCTACGGCGTGGAGGTCGAGTCGCTCGTGTGCGACTCCTGGCGGCCTTCGTGGAGCACCTATGCCGGCGACTGCTGCGTCTCGGTGCTGTTCCGCTTCGAGAACGGGGTGCGCGCCAACTACCTGGGGACGTGGACGGCGGCGTGGAACCGGATGGAATTCCGCTGGCGCAGCGACTTCGAGCGCGGGGCCCTCATTCAGCGCGAGCAGTTCGACGATCTCGTGCGCGTCGATTTCGAGCGCGGGCTGGGACTCAGCGGGTCCAACTTCAAGGGGGCGGACGAGGCGGAGGTGCCGGTCGTGGAGCCGCTCGAGCCTTGCGCGCCGTTCGTGGACGACACACGGGGGCTGCTTGCCGAGTTGCTGGGGGCCGTGCGCGGGGAGTTGGATCCTGAGACAGAGGGCGGCGATCACCTCGAGAGCCTGCTCCTGGTGCAAGCGTGCATCGAGTCGCTCGGGACCGGAGGATGGGTGAAGTTGCGGGAACTGCGAGATCGCTTCTCCCTGGCGCCTGCCTGATGCCCGGTCCATCGGACGCCCTGCTGCGGGTTCGCGGCCTGCACACCCGCTTCCTGACCGACCATGGCGTCGTCCACGCGGTCAACGACGTGAGCTTTTCCGTGCGGCGCGGCGAAACCCTGGCGCTGGTCGGCGAGAGCGGCTGCGGCAAGACCGCGGCCATGCTCTCCGTGCTGCGGCTGCTTCCCGCCCGGCGGGCGCGTGTCGACGCCGACGAGGTGACGTTTCGCGGGCGCGACCTTCTCGCGCTCGACGACGAGGGAATGCGGCGCGTGCGAGGCGCCGAGGTCGCGATGATCTTCCAGGATCCCCGAGCGTCGCTCAATCCCGTGCTCACCATCGGGCGACAGCTCACCGAGAGCCTGCAGGTGCATCTCGGGCTGGGGCGGCGTGAAGCCCGGGAGTGCGCGGTCGAACTGCTGGATTCGGTCGGGATCCCGCGCGCGAACGAGCGGATCGACGACTACCCGCATCAGTTCTCGGGCGGAATGTGCCAGCGGGTGACGATCGCGATGGCGCTTGCCTGCGATCCGGTCCTGCTTATCGCGGATGAGCCGACCACAGCGCTGGACGTAACCGTCCAGGCACAGATTCTGGATCTCGTTACCGAGTTGAGGGCCGAGCGGCGGATGGCGATGATCTGGATCAGCCACGACCTCAGCGTGGTGGCGGGCCTGGCCGACCGGGTTGCCGTGATGTACGCCGGTTCGATCGTCGAGACCGCGCCGGTGGGGCGGCTGTTCGACGCTCCGGCGCATCCGTACACCCGCGCGCTGCTTGCGTCCCTGCCCGCACTCGGTGATGGCGGCCGGAAACACCTGACGGCGATCCGGGGGCAGCCGCCCGATATGATTACCCCCCCGGGGGGGTGTACCTTTGCGGAGCGATGTCCGCACGTCTTTGAGCGGTGCAAACGCGATTTGCCGCCGCTGCTTGAGGTGGGGGAGGGTGCGCGGGCCGCCTGTTGGTGGGATGTGGGGTTGCGGCGGGAGCGAACGCCGGACGGAAGCCGCGACAGCCATGTCTGCTGAGCCCCTCCTCGAAGTCATCGACCTGAAGAAGCACTTCCCGGTGCGCCGGGGGGCGATGCAGCGCCAAACAGGATCCGTTCGGGCCGTCGACGGAGTCAGCTTCCGGCTTGAACGGGGCGAGACGCTCGGACTGGTGGGCGAAAGCGGTTGCGGCAAGACGACGACGGCCCGCGCGGTCCTCTGCCTGACGCGCCCCAACTCCGGCCGTGTCGTCTTCGACGGTGTCGATGTCGGGCGGGCAACGGCCCGCGAACTGCGGGCGCTGCGTCCGCGCATGCAGATGGTATTCCAGGACTCGTATTCGTCACTGAACCCGCGCCGCACCGTGGGCCGCTCGATCGCGGAGCCTCTGCTGCAGCACACGAAGCTGAGCCGCATGGAACGCAACGAGCGGGTCGCCGAACTGCTGAACTTCGTCGGGATCGATCCCGCCCTGGCAACGCGCATGCCGCACGAGTTCTCGGGCGGCCAGCGGCAACGGGTCGGAATCGCGCGAGCCCTGGCGCTGAGGCCCGACCTGATCGTCTGCGACGAACCCATCTCATCGCTCGACATCTCGATCCAGGCCCAGATCGTCAACCTGCTCGCAGACATCCAGGACCGGTTCGGGCTGACCTGCCTCTTCATCTCCCACGACCTGAGGATGGTAAGGCATCTGTGTGACCGGGTGGCGGTCATGCACCGGGGGAAGATCGTGGAGACGCAGCCGACCGAAACGCTATTCCGGAAGCCGGAGCATCCCTACACACGGGCGTTGCTGTCGGCGGTGCCGCGCATGCCGGGCCGCGCGTCGTGAGGGCCGCCGCCTCGATCTCCAACTTCGGCGGGAACATCAGTTTCACTCCCCGGCACAGGTACTGTCCGCGCAGTGAAGACGAGGTCGTCCGCATACTGGACAGGCACCGCGATGGAACGGTGCGCGTGCTCGGGGCCGGGCACTCGTGGAACGGGGGAATCGAGACCGCCGATGCGCTCGTCGACCTGCGCCATCTCGCACGCGTGCGTGTGCAGGGTAACCGCAGGAGCGTGACGGCGGGAGCCGGGGTCAGGATCGGCGCCCTTCTCAAACACCTGTCAAAATGGGGCCTGACACTTCCCTCGATCGGGCTCATCGACCGCCAGACGGTGGCGGGCGCGGCCGCGACGGGGACTCACGGCTCGGGGCGGCACTCCATGTCGCACTACGTCGAGTCCATGCGGATCGCGTGCTACGGAAGGGATGGGAAGGCGCGGGTCCGCACCGTCGATTCCGGCAGTGCGCTTCGGGCGGCGCGATGCTCGGTTGGGGCGATGGGCGTCGTCCTCGAGGTGACGCTGCCTTGCGTGCCGCAATACTACGTGCGCGAGCGGTCCGTCTGGCGGCGCGATCTCGATGCGGTGCTGGCAGGGGAGGGGAAGGCGCCGCTGCAGCAGTTCTACCTGATGCCGCACGCCTGGACCTGGCTCGTGCACGAACGGAGCGTGGCCGATGAGAGCCGTCGGACGGGGGGAGCGGCACTCTACCGGCTGTACTGGCTGGCCGTGATCGATGTGCTGCTGCACCTCTGCGTGAAGTTCTCCGCTTCGCTGATGCGGAGCCGTCGCCTCGTACACCTGCTCTATCGACGCCTTCTTCCGGCGTTCATCTTCCCTCGGTGGCGCGTCACCGACCGGAGCGACCGGCAGCTCCTGATGCGCCACGACCTCTTTCGCCACCTGGAGATGGAAGCGTTCGTAACGCGCGAGCACCTGGCGGCGGCGGTCGACCTCGTCGTGGAGGGTCTGCGGCGGGCTGACGAGCGTGGTTCGTATGTCCACCACTACCCGATCTGCATCCGTCGGGTGCTGCCCGACGACACGCTGATCTCGATGACTTCCTGCCACGGCATCGACGAGCAGGACTGGTACGCGATCAGCCTCATCACTCTGACCGAGCCGCGGGAGCCGTTCCAGCGCGTGGCGGCTGCCCTGGCAGCACGCTTGTCGTCGCTCTTCGGCGCACGCCTTCACTGGGGCAAGTGGTTCCCGCCGGGTGGGGCGGGGGTGGAGCGCGGCTATCCGGGATTGGGGGAATTCGAGGCCACTTGCAGGGAGTTCGATCCGCAGGGCGTGTTCCGCAACCGGTTCCTCAGGCGAGTGCTGTTGCGTCGAAAATGAACGCGAGTGCGTCACAACAACGCTTGACAAGAGTCATCCAGCTCGACTAGAACTCATGCCATGAGCCACCCGCGCAAAGCCATCCTTGCCGGGGCAGTTCTGGCAGGCGTCGCCTGGGTCGTCGGCTGTGGTGACGGCACGACGGATCCTGCGCGGCCACCCGAGGTTCCCGTGCCGGCGACGATCACGATGAGCCCGGCCTCGGCCGAGCTGACAGCGGTAGGCGAGACCGTGCAACTGAGTGCCGAGGTCCGCGACCAGAACGGCCGGGTCATGAGCCGGGCCGCCGTGACGTGGGTGAGCGTCAGCAACGCGGTGGCGAGGGTGGACGCGGCGGGGCTCGTCACGGCGGTTGGCAACGGGACCTCCACGATCAGCGCAACGGCCGGGTCGGCCTCGGGGAGCGCCGAGGTGACCGTGGCGCAAGCCGTGAAGGGGATAGAGGTGTTGCCCGCCCTCGGCAAAGTGTCCGCAGGCGACACCCTGCGCCTGAGCGCGGAGGCCTGGGACGCGAACGGGCATACGGTGCGTGGCGGCGAATTCACATGGTCGTCGAGCAACTCCGCCGTCGCTGCCGTGGATGAGTCGGGTCTGGTTCACGGGATCGTCGAGGGCGTCGTCACCATCACGGCTACGTCGGCAGGAGTGCCGGGCACGGCAGCGGTTACGGTAGCCCACGCCGACTGGGGCCCGCTCGCGGCGTTCTACGAGGCCACGCAGGGTCAAGGCTGGATAGAAGACGACGGCTGGATGTCGGATCGGCCGATCGGCGAGTGGCATGGAGTGACAACCGGGCCGGATGGTCACGTCACCGCGCTGGAACTCGCTTCGAGCCACCTGACCGGGAGCATCCCGGCGGAATTGGGCCGCCTGTCACACCTTGAGACCCTGCATCTCCAGTGGAATCGGTTGCGGGGGCCGATTCCCGCTGAACTGACCAGGCTGCTGAACCTCAGGAGTCTGCGCCTTGACGTGAACGGCCTGGTCGGGGAAATTCCGGCCGAATTGGCCAACCTGGCCAGGCTGCAGGACCTGCGGCTGAACCACAATTTCCTTTCCGGCCAGATTCCGCCCCAACTGGGCAGTCTGCCCAATCTCACGAGGCTCAGTATCCAGGGAAACGACCTGACCGGTCTGGTTCCCTCCGCCTTCACGCGATTCGAACGGCTCCGGTTTTTCCACTTCAGGGACAACGAATACCCATGTATTCCCGACGAAACCGATTTCATTCGGTGGCTGCAGCGGCTTGACGTTGCGCTCGGACCCGTATGCAACGAGGACGACAGGAAAGCGCTCGTTTCGCTCTACGAGGGCACCGGGGGAAGCGAATGGACTCGCTCCGACGGCTGGCTCGATGACGTGCCGGTGAGCGAATGGCACGGCGTGACCACCGATTCGTTGGGGCGGGTGCTCGCGCTCGATCTGGCCGACAACGGGCTTGCGGGTTCCCTGCCGGAACTGTTGGCACCGCTCACGCGCATGACTTCTCTTCGGCTGGACGGAAACGAGGGACTGACGGGTCCCCTGCCGCTGACGCTGTCCGCGCTCTCGCTCGAAGCGCTGGAATACCGACACACCGGCCTGTGCATTCCCACGGGCGAATCGTTTGCCGGATGGCTGGCCGCAATTCCCTTGCACGAAGGCACGGACGCCGACTGTTCGTCCCCGTCGGACCGGGAAGTCCTCGAACTCCTGTACAGTGCTGTCGGTGGTCCCGAATGGAAGGACGACGGGAACTGGCTTTCGTCCCATCCCCTCGGTGTGTGGACCGGAGTGGAGACCGACGCGGCCGGCCGCGTAATCGCGCTGCGGCTTCCCCGCAACGGTTTGGCGGGCCGCCTTCCACCCCGGCTGGGCTACCTGGACGCGCTCCGCGAACTGGACGTGTCCGGCAACCGCCTGGACGGACCGATCCCGGCCCAGTTGGGCGACCTGTCCAGCCTCACACTGCTGAATCTCGGCCAGAACGAACTGGAGGGACCGATCCCTCCACGGTTGGGCGATCTGTCCAACCTTTCGCAGTTGCTGCTGTGGGCGAACGAGCTGGAGGGACCGATCCCGCCGGAGCTGGGCAAACTGACCGGCCTTCTCGTGCTGGGGCTCGGGTTCAACAGGCTTGAAGGACCGATCCCTCCGCAGTTGGGCGGCCTTGCCAACCTCTACTTTCTATACCTGGACGGCAATCGCCTGGAGGGCCCGATCCCGTCGCAACTCGGCAACCTGGCCAGGTTGCACGAGCTGATTCTCAATCGCAATCGGCTCACGGGATCGATTCCTTCGTGGCTTGGCAGCCTGCCGACCCTGACGCGTGTCGGGCTCGGCGAGAACTGGCTGACCGGGTCCATCCCGCCCGAGTTGGGCAACCTGCCCCACCTGAGCGAGCTGGTCCTCGGTCGCAATCTGCTGACGGGGTCGATTCCGGCGAGGCTGGCCAGCCTGTCTGCATTGGCAAAGCTGGATCTCAGCCGGAACAGGCTGACCGGCAACATCCCGTCGGAGTTGGGCGCCTTGTCCAGCCTGGAGCGCCTCAACCTCAGCACGAACGAACTGGAAGGACGGATTCCCGCCGAACTGGGCAATCTGTCCAGGTTGCAGACGCTCTCTTTGGCCGGGAACGGGCTGTCCGGTGCGCTCCCGTCTGTCCTGGGCGGGCTCACCGGTCTGGAGCGGCTCCACCTGACCGACAATGCCGAGGTATCGGGGACCCTGCCTGCCGGCCTGACCGCCCTGGGCGAGCTGGAGGAACTGATTCTGACGGGTACAGGTCTGTGTGCCCCTGCGGACACCGCCTTCCAGAACTGGCTGTCGGAAGTTGAGGTGGCGCGGGTGCGTGCCTGTGAAGTGGACGTGGGGTCGGCGGCGTACCTGACCCAGGCGGTCCAGTCGCTGGACTTCCCCGTTCCGCTGATCGCCGGCAGAGAGGCGCTGCTCAGGGTGTTCGTGGTGGCTTCGATCCCAGGCGTCGAAGGCATCCCGATGGTGCGCGCGACCTTCTACCTCGATGGCGAGGAAAGGCTCGCCGTCGAAATCCCGGGCTCGGGGACGCCCCTCCCCACCGAGATCGAAGACGCCCGGAGTTCGTTGCAGGGGTCGGCCAACGTGACGGTCCCCGGATGGGTGATCCAACCGGGATTGGAGATGGTCGTCGAGATCGATCCCGACGGAACGCTGGATCCGGGATTGCGCGTGACCAAGCGGATTCCCGAGGAGGGCAGGGCTCCCGTGCAGGTGGAGTCGCTGCCCAGCCTGGATCTGACGGTGGTCCCGTTCCAATGGGCACCGAAGCCCGACTCGTGGATCGTGGATCTGGCTGCGGGCATGGCTGCAGACCCGGAAACGCACGAAATGCTCGGCGACACGCGCGCGATGCTCCCTGTTGCCGATGTGGACGTGGAAGTCCACGAAGCCGTCCTGACCTCGACGACCGAGTCTCTGGACCTGCTTCGCGAGACACATCTGATTCGGACGCTGGAGAGCGGTACGCGCTACTACATGGGGATCCTCCCCGAACACGTCGTCGGGGCCGCGGTGGGGGTTGCGTTCCTTGGCTTCCGAATCGGCTATTCGGTGGCCGATCCCTTTGTGATCGCGCACGAACTCGGACACAACATGGGTCTTTCGCATGCGCCCTGCGGAGGGGCCGGCGGCCCGGACCCGGCGTTCCCCCGGACGGATGCCTCGATCGGCTCCTGGGGATACGACTCGCGCGACGGTGGGAGACTGGTATCACCGCGGACTCGGGACCTGATGTCCTATTGCGGTCCACCGAGGTGGGTGAGCGAGTTCAGTTTTACCAAGGCACTGGAGCATCGCCTCACGGGGGATGGGAGCCGGGGTCCGTTTGCGCCAGCCGCCCCGTACGCCCCCACGAGGAGCCTGATTCTCTGGGGCGGTCTGGACGACGAAGGGAATCCGTTCCTGGAGCCCGCCTTCGTGACCGACGCCACGCCTACCGCTCCCCGATCCGGCGGTAACTACGAAGTCGTCGGCCGGAGCGCAGGCGGCAACGAGGTGTTTTCCCTCAGCTTCGACATGGCGGAACTGGCTGACGCTGTGGCGGGGTCGTCCTTTGTCCTCGCGCTGCCGATACAGACCGATTGGCCGGGCATGCCGGAGAGCATTACGCTGTCGGGTCCGGGAGGATCGACCACCACGGACCGGATGACCAACCGGCCCATGGCAATCCTCCGCGATTCGGCCAGCGGCGAGGTGCGGGGGATCCTGCGCGGCGAGGACGCAGCCGACCTGATCGGCGTGGCTGCCGACGCTGTCGGGCCGGCCGGGCCGGGTCTGCAGGTGCTGTTCAGCCGGGGGATACCGATTGACACGGACGGGACCGGGTACTAAGTAGGCCGCAGGTCGGGTCGTCCTACCGGAGTTCACGATGAGTCTGCCGCGCAACCACTTCCTGCTGTTGATCCTGCTCGCCGGCTTCGCCTGGACTTCCGCGTGCAGCGACGACACGATCGAGCCGCCCGAGCCTCCCCGCGCGACCGCGATTGCCGTGACCCCGGCGGCGGCCACTCTGGCGGCACTGGCGGAAACCGTGCAGCTGAGCGCCGAGGTTCGCGACCAGAACGGGCGGGTGATGACTGGCGCCGCGGTGACCTGGGTGAGCACCAGCGCCGAGGTGGCGACGGTCGACGCGACCGGTCTGGTAACGGCAAGGGCGAACGGGACGGCGACGATCACCGCGACCGCGGGCGGGGCGTCGGGGAACTCGGCGGTTGCGGTGGCCCAGGAGGTAGTCGGGATAGAGGTAATGCCGGCTGGCGGAAGGGTGTCCGCGGGCGATACGGTCCAGATGACGGCGGAAGGCTGGGACGCCAACGGGTTCACGGTGCCGGGGATGGAGTACACCTGGACATCGAGCGACACCTCGGTCGCCGCCGTGGATGGATCGGGGCTGGTGCGCGGCCTGGCCGAGGGTACGGTACTGATCACCGCGGCTCGGGCCGGCGTGAGTGGGCACGTGCTGTTGACCGTGGCCCACGAGGACTGGGGAGACCTGGTGACGTTCTACGAGGCTACGGACGGTCAGGGATGGATCGAAAACGACGGCTGGATGTCGGACCTGCCGATCGGTCAATGGCACGGGGTTACCACCGACGACACCGGTCACGTCACCGAGCTGATACTCTCTGCGAGCGATCTCGAGGGGCGGATCCCCCCTGAGTTGGGGAACCTGACCCGCCTGGAAGTGCTGAGTCTCGAGCGGAATTCGCTGAGGGGACCGATCCCCGCCAAACTGGGCAAGCTGCGCAACCTCAGGGCGCTCATCCTCGGAGTCAACGACCTTTCCGGATCGATTCCGGCCGAGATCGGCAATCTGGCCAGCCTGGAGGTGCTGAGACTTCGCAGAAACGACTTGACCGGGACGGTCCCGCCCGAATTGGGCAAGCTGCGCAATCTCACGCGACTCGGCCTGGACTGGAATAACCTTGTCGGGCCGATCCCTCTGGATCTGATGGGTCTGGACCGGCTTCGCGTCTTCCACTTCCCCGGCAACGAGTCGCTCTGTGCTCCCGGGTCGACGGACTTCGCGACGTGGCTCTTTCAGCTCGATGTGTTTGTGGGGCCGCTTTGCAACGAGGCTGACCGGGATGTCCTGGCCGCTCTGCACAACGCCACCGGGGGAGAGGGTTGGAAGCGATCCGCCGGGTGGCTCGGCGACGGCCTCCTGGAGGAATGGCACGGCGTGGGCACCGATTCCCTCGGGCACGTCAGCACGCTCGACCTGTCAAACAACGATCTGGCGGGCCGCGTTCCAGCGGTCCTGGCACAACTTGCCGGCTTGACGTCGTTGCGAATCGACGCCAATGCCGGACTGACCGGTCCTCTGCCGCTGTCGCTCTCCGTGCTCCCGCTGAAGGAACTGCGATACCAGGGTACGGGGCTGTGCGTCCCGCCCGATGACTCGTTCGTCGAGTTCGTCGACACCATCCCATCCCACGAGGGCACGGGCGAGGAGTGTGCACCCCTCTCCGACCGGGAGGTCCTCGAGATCCTCTACACGGCCACCGGCGGCGACGACTGGGAGGACAACGAGAACTGGCTGTCCGACCTCCCTCTCGAGGAGTGGCAAGGAGTGTCGGCCGACGATGAGGGCCGAGTGGTCGGGGTGGCATTGCCCCGCAACAAGCTCGCGGGCACGATTCCCCCCGAGCTGGGCCACCTGTCCAACCTCTCCGAGCTGGATCTGAGCCTGAACGACTTGACCGGGCCGATCCCGGCGGAGTTGGCCGGATTGGCGAACCTGTCGCGGCTGAACCTTGCCTTGAACGGGCTCACGGGACCGATTCCCTCCGAACTCGGCAACATGCCGAGCCTGTCGTGGCTCGTGTTGGGTCGGAATCGCCTGACCGGGACGATCCCGCCGGAGCTGGGCGGCCTGTCCAGCCTGACGTTGATCTACCTCGACAACAACAGGCTGACGGGCCTGATCCCGCCGGAGCTGGCTGACCTGTCCGGGCTATTGACGATGAATCTCAGCAACAATGAACTGTCGGGACCGATTCCACCCGAACTGGGAACCTTCCCGCAGATGTCGTGGCTGCGACTGAGCGGCAACCGCCTGACCGGTCCGATTCCGCTGGAACTGGGCAACCTGGCCGCCCTGGTCGAGCTGTACCTCCAGGACAACGAACTGACCGGGAGGATCCCGCCGGGACTGGGCAGCCTGTTGCTTCTGGAAGATCTGATCCTCCATGACAATCAGCTGACGGGACCGATCCCCGCCGATCTGGGTGCCGCGCCGAGCCTGTCCGCCTTGACCCTCGGTCGCAATCGGCTGACCGGGCCGATTCCGCCGGAGCTGGGCAACCTGTCGGGCCTGGAATACCTGTCCCTCACCGGGAACGAGCTGACGGGGCCGCTCCCTCCGGAGTTGGGCAGGCTGTCCAGCATGCGGACGCTCCACCTCGACGGGAATGCGCTGAGCGGCCCGATCCCCGCCGAGTTCGGCAACCTGTCCAACATGTGGACGCTGTATCTGGACAGGAATGAACTGACGGGCGCCATTCCCCCCGAGTTCGGCAACCTGTCGCGACTCCAGACACTGTCGGCCATGGAAAACCGGCTTGCGGGCCCCCTGCCGACGGAGTTGGGTGGCATGACATCGCTGCGGCGGCTCCACCTGACCGGCAACGCCGCACTTTCCGGCGTCCTGCCTTCGGGCATGACGACGCTTGCCCGCCTCGACGAGCTTCTCGTGGGTGGTACCGGGCTCTGCGCTCCCGCGGATACCACGTTCGGGGACTGGATTTCCGGGGTCACGGTTGCCCGCGTGCGCCCCTGCGAGGCTGCCGCCGTGTCGTCCGCCTACCTGACGCAGGCGGTACAGTCGCGCGACGTTCCGGTCCCCCTCGTCGCGGGCAGGCAGGCGATGCTGCGAGTCTTTCCGACGGCTTCGCGGCCAACGGAGGAAGGCATCCCGACCGTGCGGGCGACCTTCTTCGTCGATGGCACCGAGACGCATGTGGTCGAGATCCCGAACTCGAACGTTCACATCCCCACCGAGGTCGAGTACGCGGAGAGCGCACTCGAAAGGTCCGCGAATGCGATCATACCGGCGTCGGTGATTCGGCCCGGTCTGGAGATGGTGGTCGAAATCGACCCGGACAACACGCTGGATCCGGGACTCGGGGTGACCGCGCGGATCCCCGAGGCGGGTCGTGCCGCGATCCTGGTACGGGATGTGCCCGCGCTGGACCTCACATTCGTGCCGTTTCAATGGATGCGGGACCGGGACTCGTCGATCGCGGGCGTTGCCCGCGCCATGTCCGCCGACCCCCGGAACCACGAGATGCTGGCCGATACGCGGGCAATGCTCCCGGTCGGCGAACTCGACGTGAAGGCTCATGAACCCGTCCTGACCTCGACCAACAACACCATTGAACTCCTGATCGAGACCAACCTGATCAAGCGCATGGAAGGCGGGGGCGGCTACTACATGGGCATCATGCCGGAACGCATCGTCGGCGGCCAGTCGGGGGTCGCATTTCTCGGTTACGGGGCGGGCTTCTCGGCTGCCGACGGGTTCGTGATTGCCCACGAACTGGGACACAACTTCGCTCTCTACCACGCACCGTGCGGGGGCGCCGGCGGCCCGGACCGGGCGTTCCCCCAGTCGAACGGGTCCATCGGCAACTGGGGATACGACTTCCGTGACGGGGGCGCCCTGGTGCCTCCGCACGCCCGGGACCTGATGTCGTACTGCGGTCCCCCCAGGTGGGTGAGCGACTACAGTTTCGCTCGGGCCCTGGGCTATCGCCTCGCAATTGAAAACAGTACCAGCCGGTCTACCGCAGGCGCTCCCACCCGCTCCGTCCTGCTCTGGGGTGGCGTGGACGCACACGGCAATCCGTTCCTTGAGCCTGCGTTCGTGGCGGACGCGTCACCGTCTGCTCCGCAGATCACCGGGGACTACGAACTGACCGGTCGAGCCGCGACCGGAGAGGCACTGTTCTCGCTCAACTTCGACATGCTGGAGATGGCCGACACCGACGGGTGGTTGTCGTTCGTGCTGGCGCTGCCACTGCGAGACGAGTGGGCCGGCACGCTGGAGAGCATCACGCTGTCCGGTCCCGGCGGTTCGACCACGATGGACGGAACGACCGACAGGCCCATGGCGGTCCTCCTCGATCCCGACAGCCGTCAGGTGCGCGCGATCCTGCGTGGCGAGGATGCGACCGATCTGTCCGAAGTGGCTGCAGATGCCGCAGGTCCGATCGCGGTCCCTCCCCGGGTGATCTTCAGTCGCGGGATTCCCGATGCGGTCGCGCGGCGGCGGTAGGTGCCCCTACTCCCGCCAGGGATACGGCGGCCGCCGCTGGTGCCAGTCCGTCTCCCGCTGATACGCCATGCCGAAATCCAGCACGCCCTGGTCGTCCATCGGTGACCCGACGATCTGCAGCGACAGCGGCAGTCCGTCCTCGTCGAAGCCGCACGGAATCGCCAGCCCGGGGTGTCCGACCAGGTTCGCGATATAGTTGAGGCGCGGGGTGCCCGTGCTGACATCGCCCGGGGGCTCCCACTCGTTGCGTGCCGGAATCGGCCAGCCGTCACGCACCTCGCGCATCGCCGCGCCGTTGGGCCACGTCGGCGCGATCACCGCGTCGTAGCGCGACAAGATCTCGTCGGCCTCGCGCACCAGCTGGTTGCGAATCCGCTGCGCCGTGAGGTAATCGGCGGCGGGCATCATCCGGCCGGCCATCCATCCCGCGCGCCGATCCTCGTTGAACGAGAACATCTCGGCGGCGCTCCCGTCGTCGAAGAGCGACCTGAAGTTGGTGCCGCTTTCGACGGTGACGATGGTCGTAAAGAGCGCGCCGGTGGGTCGAAGCGGCAGTGCGACATCCTCGACCTCGACGCCCATCCGGGCGAACACATCCAGCGCCTCCTGGAAGACCCGTCTGGTGGTTTCCGAGCCCGACAGCTCGAATTCGGCCCGGTGGACGCCCAGGCGGCGGCCGCGCATCGGACCCGGCTCCGGGCGGAAGACGAACGGGCGGTCGACGGTGCAGTTGTCGCGCGCATCGTGTCCCGCGATCTCCTGCAGGATGTACCCGCAGTCTTCGGCCGAGCGCCCGACGGGCCCGATCTTGTCGAGGCTCCACGACAGCGCCATGCAGCCGAAGCGGCTCACGCGCCCGAATGTGGGGCGCAGGCCGGAGGCACCGACGGCAGAAGCCGGAAAGACAATGGAGCCGCCGGTCTCGGTGCCGATGCCGAAGCCGATCAGCCCGGCGACCGCGGCGGAGACCGTGCCGCTCGAAGACCCGAAGCTGGTGCGGTCGAGCTTCCAGGGATTGAGGGCGGAGCTTGTGTTGCCCCCCGCGAACTCGCCCAGCGACATCTTGGCCATCATGACCGCGCCCGCCTCTTCGAGCAGGTCGATGACGGCGGCGTTCCGGTCCGGGACGCGGTCCCGAAAGATCCCCGACCCCCATGTGGTCCGGATGCCGCGCGTGTCCAGCAGATCCTTCACCCCGTAGGGGATGCCGTGCAGGATGCTGCGCCGACGGCCGACCGAGAGTTCGCGGTCGGCTCGCTCGGCCGACTCCAGCGCGTGGTCGCGCGCGATCGTAACCATGGTGGCGAGCTTGCCGTCGTGGTCCGTACGCGGCTCGCTCGGCAATTCGAACGGGGGTACGTCGAGCGCCTGCGCGCGGTCCAGGTAGGCCTGCGTAAGTTCAACCGAGGTGACAGCCCCGCTCGCAAGCCGTTCAGCCAGCTCACGCACCGTGAGGAAGAAGGTGTCTTCCTGCATCGCTCAGCCCCTTCGGAAAATGGTGAGGGGCGGCTCGTCGGGGTCGAGGGGGAACTCCCGCAGCTGCCGTTGCACATCGATCATGTTCGCGATCGCTGCGCGCAGACGGTCCAGTTCTTCGGCGTCCTCGTAGATGCCGCGCGGGCCCTGATGGTCCAGGAGCGTTTGTACGGTCGCCGCCGAGACCTCTCCCGTGTCCGCCACCTCGGTGCACGCCTGCTGCCACAGGAGGGCCACCGCGCTCGCCCCCGTTGCGGCGGCGAACCGTCTGCGGTCCATGGTCATGTGTCATCCTTCGTTAGGTTGATCCCTGCGCCGCAAGCTACGTACCGCGCGTTGACATCGCCAAGCGTGTCCGACCGAGCGACCGGTCGGCCTCACATTCCGACCTGTATCCCATGAGAGTGCAATCGGCCGCAGCCACTTCCGATCGAACGGGCGACACCTCCGTCGCCGACAGGCCGGATCCGGAAGAACGACTCGATCCGTCAGCACTGCAACGCCTCCAGCTCTCCCGCCTCCGGGCCATGCTGGAACCCGTCCTGAGCGACAATGTGTTCTACCGCAACAAGCTGACCCACGCCGGGGTCCACACGCCCACCGACATATCCAGCCTGGACGCCCTCCGGGGCCTGCCGTTCACGACGAGACACGAACTCCAGGCAGACCAGCGGCAAGCCCCGCCGTACGGCACCCTGCCGACGTACCCGCTGGAGCGATATGTCCAGGAGCACCATACCTCGGGCACTTCGGGACAGGGGCTGAGGTGGCTCGATACCCGGAAGAGCTGGGAATGGCTCGCCAGGTGTTGGGTCAGGATCTTCCGCGCGGCGGGCGTCACCCGGGCCGACCGCGTGTTCTTCCCCTTCTCGTTCGGTCCCTTCCTCGGCGTATGGAGTGGTGTGGAGGGTGCCCGGCGCCTCGGGTGCCTTGTCCTTCCGGGAGGCGGCAAGGACTCGTTGGGGCGCGTGCAGGCCATCATGTCGGACCGCCCCACGGTCATGGTATGCACGCCTACCCATGCACTGCGGCTGGCCGAGGTCGCCGCGGAGGCCGGAATCGACCTCGCGGCTTCCGCCTTGCGCGTGACCATCCACGCGGGTGAACCGGGGGCAAGCCTGCCGGCCACCCAAGCCCGGCTCACCGAGGCGTTCGGCGCCGAAGCCTTCGACCACGCCGGCGCCACCGAAGTGGGCGCGTGGGGATTCGAGTGCCACGCCCGGGACGGCGTCCACTTCAACGAGGCCGAGTTCATCTTCGAGATCGTCGATCCCGTGACCGGAGCCCCGGCGCGAGAGGGAGAACTCGTGGTCACCAACCTCGGCCGGACCGGAATGCCCGCCATACGGTACCGGACGGGTGACTTCGGGCGGCTGCATGAGCGACCGTGCGCGTGCGGCAGCATCTACCGGCGTCTCAAGGGGGGTGTCCGGGGCCGGTTGGACCAGAGCCTGAGCGTCCGGGGTGTCGAGTTCTATCCCAGCGAGATCGAGAATGTGATCCGGGGATTCCGGGAAGCGGGGGAGTTTGCGGTGGATGTGCGGAGGCAGGAGAACCGCGACGAGATCGAGGTGCGCGTCGAGATGGGGGCCAGCGATGCCGACGGGGTAGCAGCGCGCCTGACCAGGGCGCTGCGGGGCGCGCTTGGGCTCCGGTTTGACGTGCGGGCCGTGCCGCCAGGGGCGCTGCCGCGGTTCCCGGTCAAGGCGCGGCGCGTCACCGACCACCGTGAGTCGAGCGCTCGCTGACGCGGCAACGGAGAGGTCCCCGGTCACGGCTGGATCCCGTACATCGCCTCAGGAAGGAAAGTGGCAATCCGCGGCACCAGGGCGATCAGCACCAGCAACGCCAGCATCGCGAACCAGAACGGGACGATGCCGCGGTAGATCGCGCCCATCGGAACATCCTGGGCTACGCTCTTCACGACAAACGTGTTCAGACCGACCGGCGGCGAGATCAGCCCCATCTCCAGGGTGACGACGATCATCACACCGAACCAGATCATGTCGACGCCGAGCGAGGCGAGGATCGGCTGAACCAGCGGGATGGTCAGGACGAGCATCGCGAAGCCGTCCAGGAATGTCCCCAACACGATGAACATCACCAGAAGCACAGCAGCCACCTGTGCCCCCGACCATCCCTGTTCGGCCACCCAGCGGGCTGCTGCGAACGGTATCTCGGTGAAGCCGAGGAAGACCTTGAACACATACGCACCGATCAGGATCAGGAACACGGTTCCGCTCGCCCTCAACGTGGAATGTACGGCTTCGCCCAAGCCATCCCGAGTGAGGGAGCGACGCGCCAGCGCCAGCAGGAGCGTCAGGAATGCACCCACGCCCGCCGCTTCCATGGCGGAGAAGACGCCCGCGTAGATCCCGCCCAGGGTCACCACCACCAGCCCAAGGATCCAGTAGGCTCCCGCAGGCGCCCGCTGCCGCTCCGGGCCCGGATTCGCAGGCCCTCCCGGCGGCACCTTGTGCGGTTGGAGCTTCACAACCAGGAAAACGGTCAGAACGAAGAACAGCGTGAGCAGGATCCCCGGAAAGAGCCCCGCCATGAAGAGGCGGCCGATGCTCTGCTCCGTAAGTATGCCGTAGAGCACCAGCCCGGCCGATGGCGGAATCAGGATGCCCAGGGTTCCACCGGCAGCCACGCTTCCGGCCGCGAGTGACCTGTCGTAGTTGAAGCGTCGCATCTCCGGGAGCGCGACACGTCCCATCGTCAGCGCAGCGGCCAGCGACGATCCGGACAGGGCCGAAAAACCGGCGCTGGCGACGATCGAGGCCGCGGCGAGCCCGCCCCTGAAGCGGCCCAGCCAGAGGTTGGCCGCCAGGTACAATTCCCGGCTCATCCCCGAGACGACGGCGAGATTCCCCATCAGCATGAAGAGAGGGATGATGGTCAGCGCGTACCGCGACGACACCGCGAACGTCTCTCCGGCGATGACCGGCAGCACGGCCTGGGGACGTAGGAGGGCGATGCCGGCCGCGCCGGCGATCAGCATCGACAGCCCGACCGGCACCCGGATCAGGAGAAGAACGAAGAGCGCGGCGAGCCCGAGCAGAGCAACGGCTGTCCCGTCCATCAGACGCCCTGCCCCCGCGAGTCATCCGCGTCGGATACGGCTGCCCGATCGAACAATCGGGACGCCAGTAGCAGAGAGTACGTGGCCATCGACGTCCCCAGCGCGTAGTAGAACGGGGTGTGCACGATGGAAAGGCTCCCGGTGACCTCGCCGCACTCGAGACCACAACTGCCCTTGGCAAAGAGTGCCAGGGCCGCGACCGCTGTCGCCCCTGTACCAAGAAGCCGCGCGAGGAAGTCGGCCACCCGGCCGACGCGGCCGCCGTCGAATCGCCCGACCAGGTCGACCGATACGTGTCCGCCCTCCTGTGCCGAATAGACCACCGCGGCCGCCACGAGCACAGTCAGGCTCATGGTTACGAGATCCTCGGCGCCCAGCAGCGAAACCCCGACCAGGTGACGCGCCACGACCTCGGCCACGGTGATGCCCAGAAGCGCGAGCAGCGCGGTCCCCCCGGTGATCGAAAACGCGGAGGTCAGACCCCGTTTCAGCGCGTGACTGCCCCCGCCGCGGCCCCGATCCGGGTCTCGGTGCAAGCCCCTCACCTCCCGCGGTACCGTTCGATGACCTCGGCCACGGTAAGGTCGCCCAGCCTTCGGAAGAGCTGCGCCTGCAGGGTGCCGGCGACCGCGTCCTCGAAACGCGCCTTCTCCCGGTCCGGCAGGTCGATGAGTTCAACGCCCGCCTCACGGGCCACTCTGAGCCCGCGGGCGCCGGTGGCCTCGTACCCCCGGGCCCCCGACATCGACAGCCAGGCGTCCGAAGCCTGGTCCACCCAGCTCCTCTCCGCGGACGAAAGCGACGCATAGGTGTCCTGGTTCATCAACAGGACAAATGGAGCGGCGGAGAGTGGCAGCCAGGTCGTCACGTAGGCGGCCGCTTCCTGCAATTGGTATGGAAGGATCCCCCCGGCAGTCATCACAACCCCATCGATGACGCCGTTGTGAAGATTCTGCTGCACCTCCGAGATCGGCTGCATCACGGGGCTCGCGCCCAGCGCCTCGACAAAGGGCATCTCGAGCCGGGACGACACTCGCAGCTTGAGCCCCTGCAAGTCCTCCACCTTGCGAACGGGCCGGTCGCGGGTGACAAGCACGGGAGGGGTCGCGGACCAGATCGCCAGCACCTTTGCCCCGTATTCGTCCTCCAGCATCGGACGGGCCCGCTGCAGGGCCTCGGTGCATTCGATCGCGCTGTCGCAAACGCCCGGATAGACGCTGAGCGCGGTCATCGGAAACACCGCGGAAGTGTATCCGGGGAGCGTGGCGACCACGTCCGCCACGCCGTCCAGCAGCAGCGAGTAGTATCCGCGCGGCGAGGAGCCCAGAGCCCCTCCCATGTACTCCGTGACCGTCAGCCTGCCTTGGGACAGATCCGCCAATCGCTCCGCAAACGGGACGACAACATCCGTTCTCACGCTGCTCAGGGGCGACATGAAGTGCGCCAGGACCAGGGACCTGCCGTCCGGATCGTGATCGGACGCAGGTGAACAGCCCGAAACCACAAGGAGCAGCAAAGGCGTCAGCCGAACGCCTCGAAGCGGTCGCGAGTTCAACACGTCAGCGCTTCCCGCCGGCCCGTTGCTCGGCTGCGACCTTGAGGGTGACGATATCCACGTTGCGAAACTGCTGGTGCCGCACGGACGATGCCAGATGTCGAAGCAGCCTGAGCGAGATCTCCTGCTCCTCCGGTCCGCTTTCGGCCTCTTCGCCGAGCCAGGCCAGTCGATCCTGCAGGTTCAGCTCCTCCTGTCCCGGGGCGGCCGCCTTGAATCGCAGGACGGCGTGTCCTTCCTCCCTTGACGCGGTGATCAGCAGCGCACGCTCCTTCAACCCGGGTTCGTCGACCTCCATGCTTCCGGCATCCCGCGACTGGAGGAGCATCAGCAACGTCTCCTCACAGGCGGCCTCCATGCGCTCCGCAGACGTCTCCATCCCGTGACGGCGGGCGAAGCGCACGATGAAGTGTCTGATCCCCGGCAGTTCGGCCACGTCGAGGCTGCCGCTGAACCGTGCCACGCGCGGCATCGTCACGGCCGCGAGCAGGATCGCCATCAGTCCGCCCGCGGTCATCCCGTTGCTCAGAAGGCCACCGGCCATTCCGGCCAGTTGGTCCGCGAAGACCAGGTCGAACTCGACGGCGATGCCCGTCCACACCGAGATGCCCGCGATGAGACCGCTTCTCGGATTGGTTCGGGTTCCGGCAACCACCTCGCGCATGCCGACCACGAACAACATGCACATGACGACAGCGATCGACGCCGCGGCGACTGCGTCCGGTACCGCGAGAATCACCGAGACCAGCTTGGGCAGACATGCCAGCGCGATCAACGCGATCCCGGCCGCAACGCCTACCCTCCGGGCTGCCACGCCGGTCGTCTCGATCGCAGCGATCGGCGTCGGATGCAGGGTGTTGGGAATCGCACCCGTCAGGCCCGCCAGGGCGTTCCCGACCCCCTCGGCTGCCAGGGCGCCCTGGACCGAGCGAAAATCCACGGCGCGTCGGCCGCGCCATGATACGCGCTGCGTGGCGACGGCCACGCCGACCGACTTGGTGGCCCCAACGAGGGCTATGAACAGAAACGCCGGAAGGAGCGCCCAGAAGGACGGGCCGAAACCCAGGTCGAGGCCTGGCGGGCCACCTTGCGGCACGCCGACCCAGGCCGCATTCGCCACGAGCCCGGTTTCGTAGATCCCGAAGAACGCGCCTGTGACGGCTCCGGCCCCGATTCCCGCCACGGGCGCCCATCGGCGAAGCCCGCCCGTTCCCTTCAGGTAGATCCCCACGGCCGTGGCCAGCGTTGCGAGGGCGCACAGGGGACCAGCCACGGCCGGGGCCCCGCTCGGCACCTCGTCGAGCATGCGCAGGAGAATGGGCATGACGGTAACCGGCAGCAGCATGATCACCGTCCCCGTCACCACGGGTGTGAGTATCCGGTGCAACAGGGCAAGACGCTCGGAGAACACCGCCTGCGCCAACCCCGACACCAGCACCAGCGTTGCGAGCATGGCCGGCCCCCCCTGAAGGAGAGCGGCGACGCAAACGGCGATGAAGGGCGAGGAGGCCCCGTGAAGCATCAGGTACCCGGCTCCGAAACGCCTCAGCCTGACCGCCTGAACGATGGTGATGACGCCACAGGCCACCATGCCGGCGAAGACTGCCCACACCAGGAACCTCTCCGCGTCCGCCGCCCGGAAGACGATGGTGGGCAGCAGCACCGCCGAATTCAGCGTAAGGGCCGCGAGTTGAAGGCCGAGACCGAGGGCAAGGGGTCGCTCGATCGGGTCGGACGCTTCGTAGCGGAGGTTGTCGTCGGGTCTCATGCACCTGCGGTCCGTGCTGACTCGCGCTTGTTCTCGCCGGCTCTACTACCTTCCTTCTCAACCTGACCGCTACCATAGCGAACGAGGCACCACCTTGCGAACCCTGCATATCGAACCTCTCCCGGAATGGATCCGCGAACTCTTCCAGCGGACCGCCGCAGAAGCGGGGATCGAGATCGCCTGGGGCGGGGAGCTCCGGGGCACCGGACTGCGCCAGGAGGCCGGCGAAGCGGACGCGCTGGTCACGGGCACGCGCCGGATCGGGGGCGATCTGATCCGGGCGACGGGGCGGCTGCGGCTGATCCAGGTGCAGGGGCGCGCGCCGTGGGCGGTCGACAACCGTGCCGCGGCTGCGGCGGGCATTCCGCTGTCGGTTCTCCCGCACCGGGGCGCGATCGCGGTAGCCGAGCAGACCATCGCCCTCATGCTCGGGCTGTACCGGAAGCTGGTTCCCGGCCACCGGGGGACCCGCAACGCGGAGTACAGGTCGCTGGGAGTGGAGCCGGTTCGCACCACCGAGCGGAGGATCGCCTTCAACTGGCTGGGCTACGACGATATCCGGCAGCTGCACGGGCGGGTCCTCGGCCTGGTGGGGCTGGGCGGCATCGGTCTGGAGGTCGCCCGACGTGCCCGCGCCTTCGACATGGAGGTCGTGTACCACAAGCGCTCGCGGGTGCCGAGTCGGCACGAGCAGATGGCGGGCGTGCGGTACCTGCCGCTGCCCGAACTGCTCGCCGCGAGCGATATCGTCAGCCTGCACGCGCCGCACACCGAGCACACCGAGCACATCGTCGACGCCGAGGCGCTGCGCCTCATGAAAAGCGACGCCATCCTCATAAACACGGCGCGCGGCGGCCTGGTCGACGAAGCCGCGCTCCTGGACGCGCTGCAGACGGGACAGATCGCCGGCGCAGGGCTGGACGTCTTCCTCGACGAGCCGCTCCCCCACGACAACCCGCTGATCGGGGCGCCCAACGTCCTCTTTTCGCCGCACGTGGGCGGGGGCACCGGTGGCGGCCAGGTTGGCATGGCCCGGGACGTGGTGGCTAACCTCGTAGCCGTCCGTGACGGGGGCGAGGTACGTGGCCTCGTCACCGCGGGGACCGCATCGCCCTGAGCGCAGCGACCCCGGGAAACAAATCCGCATCGACGGGAACACCATGATTCGAGAACCTGTGCTGGTCCTGGCCTTCATGCTGGCGGTGGTGGCGTTTGCGCGCTGGCTGGAGGAGCGGTACGACGCCATCAGGAAGATCAGCTCGGCGGTGGTGTGCACGCTGCTCGGGATCACGCTCGCGAATGTGGGGGTGATCGAGCATACGGGGCCCGTCCACGAGGGCGTGTTCACCTTCGCGATCCCCTACGCGATCGTGCTGGTGATCATGGGGACGCAGTTGCGGGAGCTGGCCGCGGCCGGGCGTCCGCTCCTCGTGGCGTACGTTGCGGCGTGCGTGGGCAGCCTGATCGGCGGCTTTGCGGCGGGCGTTACGATGTCCGAATGGGTCGGGCCGGAGACATGGAAGCTCGCCGGGGCCTTCTCCGCGGCGTTCGCGGGCGGGGGGATGAACTTCGCCGCCGTCGGTCAGGGGCTGGACACCGACCCGAGCACCTTCGCCGCGGCCGCTCTGGCCGACAACCTGTCGACCGTGCCCTATCTGCTGCTGCAGGTGTGGCTGGCGGGGGCTCTGGCGTCAATGTTCCTGCGCCGGACCCGGCTGGCCGGCGCGTGGGCGCGGACCGCTGCGGACGCCGAGGGAGATGCCGTCGACGAAGAGGCCATGCGCCGGCGCTGGACCGATTCCGACATGAGCATCACCGATCTGGCGATTCTCGGTGCCCTTCCGCTCCTGGCGCTGTGGCTGGCCCGCATCCTGAGCGGGATGTGGCCGCTGATTCCCGAAGTCCTCTGGCTCACGACGATGGCGCTCATCGCGGCACAGCTCCCCTGGGTCAGGAAGCTGCGCGGTGCCGAGGTACTCTCGTATTTCGCGCTGCACATCTTCTTCATCGTGCTGGGAGCCGCGTCCGAGCTGGGCAGGGTCGTCGAGGCGGGCGCGCCGATCTTCACCTTCATGATCGCGATCATCGCGGTGCACATGCTGGTGGCCTACGGGATCGGCTGGCTGCTGCGCGTGGACCTGCCCACCGTGTCGATCGCAAGCCAGGCGGCCATCGGTGGCCCCGGCTCGGCGCTGGCGATCGGGATGGCCATGAAATGGCACCGGCTGGTCGCGCCGGCGGTGATCGTGGGGATCTTCGGGTACGCGCTGGGCAACTATCTGGGGTTCAGCTGTGCATGGCTCGTGCAGGCGCTGGTGGGGTAGGGGCGCGTGAGTGATCCCGAAGCGGGCGACGGCTCAACCCTGACGTTGCGTCAGGGTCGTTTTGCGACAGCGATGCTCGAAGAGACCGACGTGCTGGTCACCGGAGCGGGGCGGGGGCTGGGGAGCGGGATCGCGGCTGCGCTGGCGGCGGCGGGCGCGCGAGTCTGGCTGGCGGCGGAGGTGCCGGAAGAACTGGTGTGGACCGCCAACCGGATTCACGATGCGGGCGGTCGGGCGGAGGTGTGTCCAGTCGACCTGTCACGCGCGGACGGACGGGATTGCCTGGTGCGCCTCATCACCGGTGAAGCAGCCAACCTGCGCGCCGTCGTCAACAACGCCGGGGTGCTCGAGCGACAACCCCTCAAGGCGCTCGACCGGGAACACTGGGACCGCATCATGCGAGTCAACCTCGAGGCACCGGTGTTCCTCACCCGCGACCTCCTTCCGCTGCTGCGGCGCCGCGGGGGCTCGATCGTCAACGTCTCGTCGCGCGCGGGCGTCGAGGGGTTCCCCGCACAGATCGCGTACTGCGCGTCGAAGTTCGGGATCGAAGCGTTCACCCGTTGTCTCGCCCTGGAACTCGCCGGATCGAGGGTGAGCGTCAACGCGGTCACCCCGGGCATCCGGCTGAAGCCGACTTCGCTGACCCGGCGGCAGGCCGAGCGCGCGGATCCCGCAACCCGTGCGCGATGGGAAGATCCCCTGAAGCTGGGGCCCGCCTTCGTATTCCTGGCCGGCCTGCGCGGAGAGGTCAGCGGATGTCGTTTCAATACCCGCGTGCTCACGCAGGCTCTGGAGGAGTGGGGGTCGGAGGGCGTCGTTCACCGAGCGGCCGAGGTGGCCGACCATGGACCGGAGAGTGGATCATGAGCCGACGAAGGAAAGGGGGGATGTCGATGAGCGCGGTCGAGATGGCCTTGTCCTGGCGCGCGCGCGCCGCAATCGAGGCCGAGCCCGGCGACCGGCCCGGTCCCGCCGCGGCCCCGTCACCCGAGCTGCTGGCAAGCCTGCGCCACCACCTGCTCGCCGGCGAAACCCACTACCCGGACCGTCCGGGGATGGTGGACCTGCGCCGTCTGGTGGGCGCCGCGCTGCCGGGCGCGGGATACCCCGAGCGCGGCGCGGACGGCGTCCTGATCACGGCGAGCGAGGGCGAATCCCTCTTCGTGACGCTGCTCGGCCTCGGCGCCGGAAAGGGCGCTTCGTACACGGGCAGCGCGCCGGGCCGCCACAGCCGCCTCTTCGACTGGATGGGGCTGGTGATGGCCGACCCGGACGCCGCGGACCACGAGGCCCCGGCGTTCGACTACACGGACCGGGCGCATGACGCAGCGCAGGAGACGCGGGGACGCGTCGAGCGCGACCTGTCGGTGCCCCGCATACACGCCATCGGCGATCCGCTCTTCCGGTCCGACGCCGCGGCGCACTCGGACGACGCCCTCGCCAAAGTCATCGTAATCGGTTCCCTGGACGGCCTGGCGGCGATGCAGCCTTTCCGCCTCGGCTTCGTGGCGGCCCCTCCGAAGACGCTGGCCGGGATCACCAGGTGGAAACAGGCATCCTCGATCTGCTCGCCCGCGCCGTCGCAGCGGGCGGCGCTCTTCGCTTTGGGAGTCCGGCCGTGACCGCGCAGCGCCCCGCCGCCGGCCGCGAAGCGCAGCGCAAGGGCGAGCGGGGGACCTCGCTGCGCTACCGCATGATGGCGCTGGCACGTACCCGCGAGAACGTCATCTCGCTGGGGCGGGGGGACCCGGACATCGACACGTCCCCGGCGATCGTCGAAGGAGGCCTCGAGCGGTTTGGCCGATCCGGGCGCGCACATGGCACCGGCCCGGTCCGCGGCCTCGCTTCCGTCCGCGAAGGGATCGCCGCGCGCCAGGCCCGCGAAAAGGGCATCGAGGTGGATCCCGCCCGCGAGATCCTGGTCACCAACGGAGCTCAGGAGGGACTCTTCCTGGCCATGCTCGCGCTGGTCGATCCGGGCGACAGGGTCGCGTGCCAGGATCCGCGCTACAGCTCCTACGACCAGGCGATCGGGGTCGCGGGGGGTGAGATCGTCCCGGTTCCGACCGGTGGCGACCGCCCGTTCCTGCTCGGAGGACGCGAGCTGCGCGAGCATGCCCGGGGCGCGAAGATGGTCGTCTTCGTCAACCCCTCCAATCCCACCGGCGCGTGCGTCGAGGGCGACGGGGTCGAGGCGCTCGCCCGGGCCGCGGCCGACCTCGACCTGGTCGTACTCTCCGACGAGATCTACGAGGACGTCGTCTTCAACGAAACACCGTTCCGTTCGTTCCTGGCGGTGGACGCCGCGCGGGAGCGGACCGTCGTGCTGTCCGGTTTCTCCAAGGCGTACGCGATGACCGGCTTCCGGGTCGGATACCTGATCGGCCCGCCCGCGTTCATCGACGCGGTCGAGGCGCTGAAGAGCACGACCTCGGGTCCGTGTCCGGCCTTCTCCCAGCATGCGGCGCTCGCGGCTCTGGAAGCGGACCCCGATCCCCGCCCGGCCTACCTCGCGCGCTACCGGGCGCGCCGCCGCGCCCTGCTCGACGGTTTCGCGCGGCTGGGGATTCCACACGGTCCCCACGGCGGCGGCCTGTTCATGTGGGCGGACATTTCGCGCTTCGGGATGGACGCGGAGACCTTCTGCTACCGGCTGCTCGACGAGGCGGGGGTGCTCATGTTCCCGGGCAACGCCTTTGGACGGCGCTGGCGGGGGTGGGTACGCGTGTCGCTGCTGGCTCCGGAGGCCGATATCCGCGAGGCCATGGAGCGGATTGCGGGATTCACGGGTGGACTGGTGGCGCGCGACTGACAGGTTCTGGTATCATGGGTTCGCCACAGTGGCGGCCCCATGTCCGGGGCCAGGAGAAAACAAACCCGAGGGGAACCAACGTGACACTGAGAATCAACGACATTGCTCCCGACTTCCAGGCCGACACCACAGAGGGCCCGATCAGTTTCCACGACTGGATCGGCGACGGCTGGGCGGTCCTCTTTTCGCACCCGAAGGACTTCACCCCGGTCTGCACGACCGAACTCGGCACCGTGGCCGGTCTGAAGGACGAATTCACCCGGCGCAACTGCAAGGTCCTGGGCATCAGCGTCGACGGCGTGAGCGACCACCACGCCTGGTCCAAGGACATCGAGAGTTCGCAGGGGCATGCGCTCAACTATCCGCTGGTGGGCGACCCGGAACTGAAAGTCGTGAAGCAGTACGACATGCTGCCCGCCGACGCCGGCGAGACGAGCGTGGGGCGCACCCCCATGGACAACGCCACCGCGCGCTCGGTCTTCGTGATCGGCCCCGACAAGCGGATCAAGGCCACCCTGACGTACCCGATGAGCACCGGCCGCAACTTCGCCGAGATCCTGCGGCTGCTCGACTCGATCCAGCTGACCGCCACGGAGCAGGTGGCGACGCCGGCGAACTGGGAGGACGGGGACGACGTGATCATCCTGCCGGCGGTCTCGAACGAAGCAGCGAAGGACAAGTACCCGGAAGGGTGGGACGAGCCGCTGCCGTACATCCGCATCGTCCCGCAGCCGAAGTAGGAACCCTGACGTAACGTTAGGGTTGTGAGCGAACTCCTCATCAAGGGCGGGACGATCGTCACCGCCGACCGCATGGGGCCCGGCGACGTGCTTGTCCGCGACGGGCGCATCGCCGCGGTCGGGCGGGATGCGGGCGCGGGGGTGACCGGCGACGCCCGGGTCATCGACGCGAGCGGCCATTGGGTCATGCCCGGCGGTATCGACACTCACACCCACCTTCTGCACCCGATCGACCGCCTCGGCATCACGACCGCCGACGACTTCTACACGGGCACCGTGGCAGGGGCCTGTGGCGGCGTCACCACGATCGTTGACTTTTCGCTGCAGCGCCGCGGCGAGTCGCTGCTGCAGGCGCGCGACCGGCGCCTCGTCGAGATCGAACCCGACGCCGTCATCGACTACAGCTTCCACACGATCGTCACCGACGTACGCGATGACGTGCTGGCGGAAATGCCTGTATTGATTGACGATGGTTTCCCTTCCTTCAAGGTCTACATGACCTACGGGGACAAGATCGTCAACGACGCGGGCCTGCTGCGAATGCTGGAGGTGACCGGCGAGCACGGCGGCCTGGTCTACGTGCACTGCGAGAACGACTGCGCGGTCAACCATCTGATCGAGAGGCACCTGGCCGCGGGCAAGACCGGCCCGGCCTATCACGCGCCGAGCCGCCCGCCCGTCGTCGAGGCCGAGGCGACGCACCGCGCCGTCATGCTGGCCGGCCTGGCCGGATCTCCGCTCTGCATCGCGCACGTCACCTCGTCCGGCGCGGCGCGTCACGTGGCCGACGCACGCGAGCGGGGCGAACCGGTCGCGGCGGAGACCTGCCCCCAGTACCTCGTTCTCGACGATTCGGTCTACGACCCCGACGCCGGCTTCGAGGTCGCCAAGTTCGTATGCAGCCCCCCGATGCGCGCGGCCGAGCACCGCGAGGTGCTCTGGGATGCGCTGGCCGAAGGGTCGATCCAGCAGGTGTCCTCGGACCACGCACCGTTCCACTACGAGAACCAGAAAACGACGGGCCGCGACAACTTCACCCGCATCCCGAACGGGTTGCCCGGCATCGAAACCCGGCTTCCGCTCGTCTTCACCGGCGGCGTGACCGGGAGCAGGCTGTCACCGCAGCGCTTCGTGGAAATCACCGCGACCAATCCCGCGCGCATCTTCGGCATGTATCCCCGCAAGGGGACGCTCGAAGTGGGCGCCGACGCGGACGTGATCGTCGTCGATCCGGACGCCGAGGTCGAGATCGACGCCGCAAGGATGCATTCGGCCGTGGACTACAACCCCTACCAGGGCCTCAGAGTGCGCGGGTTCCCGACCTGGACGCTGTCACGCGGCGAAGTGATCGCGGAGCGCGGCGAACCGGCATCTCGACGGGGCAGGGGACGTCTGGCCCGGCGCGGAAGGATCGATCCGGCGGGGCTTCCCTAGCGACCGGCGCACGGATTCTCCCGCACCTCCTCGATGATCCCGAAGAAGCAGCACCACTCTCCCGCAATCACCGCCGGCCGCGAGCGCAGGCCGAACACGACCCCATCCGCAGGCGCGACCACCTCGGCCTGAACGTCGCCGTAGAGGTCGTAGACGCGCCCGAGCGGAGTTCCGGCCGGGATCTCGGTCTCGAAGGGCAGATCCGCGCTTCCGACCCACATGCCGGAGGCAGGCGCCAGCAGCGCCTGTTGGTGGCCCATCCGCAGGCGCCCCGCGTAGCGCGCCTCGCCGTCGAACATGCCGTAGTGCCGCATGACATTCGCGTAGCTTCCCGCCAAATCTTCGGCTACCGCGTGAAAGTCCGCAGTCAGCGTGCGACAGTTGCCGCCGAGTTCGACCGTGATCCCCGCCTTGCCGCGCTCGGCGATCTTTGAAGAAGGGTTGGCGCCGCCGACACCGCTCCGGAAGACCAGGTCCCACTGGGGCCCCATCGCCGATGCGAGCTCGAGACTGGGGGGATTGTCGGACGCGAAGATCATGTGGGCCAGGTAGGAGTGCTCGCCGCCGGAGTGGATAGCGATCTGAAGGTCACAGGTGTCGCGCATCGCCTCCCAGTGGGCCCGCGCCGCCCGCTCGGTGGGGTAGCCGTCCGGCCGCCCCGGATAGATCCGGTTCATGTCGTAGGAAAACGTGTCCAGCGGATCGCCGCGCTTTCCGGCCTCGAACGCGGGCACATTCATGGCCGGGACGCCGACCACCGTACCGCGCAACCCGCCCGGCCGCAGCTCGTCGAACAGCTTGAAGATCGAGAGCGCGCCCTCGGGCTCGTCGCCATGCGTCGCTCCGTTGATCCAGAGGACAGGACCGTCCGCCTCACCCCGGCAGATCAGGACCGGGATCTCGCGCATCCGCCCTGAGGCGTCGAGTCCCACCGGGATCGCGCCTCTGGCGTGCGTAGCGTGGGCAGCGGCGGCCGTCCCGACCGAGAACACGTCCGGCATCATTCCTCCGTGGGTTGCGGCGGGCTTCGTTCCAGCGACCACGGAACGCCCATTCCGGCGGCCAGTTCGCGCAGCCCCGCCACCGTAGTGAGATCGACCGGGATGCCGTGCCGCAGGCGTTCGCGGGCACGCCGCTGCTCGGCCTCGCCGGGGAGCTGAACGGGGCGATCCAGGTCGATCGGCGGCGCGGCCAGCACCTCGGCGATCAGCGCCTCCAGCCGCTCCTCGAAGCGTGGCCGCGGCATGAACGCGTCCGTGTCGATCGCGATCATGGTGTGGGCGACGTCGTAGTCGAGATCATCCTGGAATACCTGCCCCCCGAAGAGCGAGCCCGTCAAGACACCG
Source organism: Gemmatimonadota bacterium (assembly GCA_009841165.1). Taxonomy (GTDB): domain Bacteria; phylum Gemmatimonadota; class Gemmatimonadetes; order Longimicrobiales; family Gaopeijiaceae; genus Bin94. The sequence goes on from VXMI01000062.1 coordinate 42,742, forward strand.
GTCAGGATGTCGGTCACCAGGCTGAGTCCGTAGCCCTTGTAGTCGCCGATGGGCAGCAGGGGACCGTCCATCGCGGCGGCCGGATCGGTGGTGCGGGCGCCGTCGGGGGTGAGTGCCCAGTGCTCCGGCATCGCCAGCCCGGCGCGCTGCAGCCACCGCATCATGCCCTTTCCGGACTGCGTGAGCGCCATGTCGAGCACGATGGGGTCGCGCCCTTCGCCGCGCGGCACGGCGATCCCCCACGGGTTCGTGCCCAGGACCGGCCTGGACGATCCCCACGGAGCCATCTCGGCGCCGGCGTTCGTCATGGCGACGCCGATCAGCCCGGCTTCCGCCGCGCACTTCGCGTGATAGCCCGCGATCCCGAAGTGGTTGCTGTGGCGCACCGCCACCATGGCGATCCCGGTGCGGCGGGCCATCGTGATGGCCCGGTCCATCGCACGGCGAGCGGCCACGTAGCCCAGCCCCTTGCCCGCATCGAGCAGCGCCGTCGCGGCGCCCTCACGGACCCACCGCATCGACGCGGCAGGCCTGATCCCCCCGTTGCGCATCCGCCGCGCGTAGCGGAACAGCTTCTCAAGGCCCTGACCCTGTCCGGGATGCCACCAGAGCGACGCCGTCACCACCCCGTCGGCGTTGATGCGCGCCTCTTCGTCGGTCGCGCCCAGAGCCCGGAGCACCGATTCGGAGAAGCAGCGCAGGGAGTGCTCGGTGAAGCGGTCTACCGAGACGCGGTCGTCGAGGCGGTAGGCGATGATGGTTTCCTAATGCGTAATGTCAACGTTACACAATGTCATGTCAACATTACAAATCGATAAGCAAATGGAGTATCTGTCCCATCCGAACATGCATTTGTCCCTGCCCGTTTCTGCGGGACCACTCGGGGCATCTGCGGGACCACTCAGGGGATCTGCGGGACCACTCAGGGGATCAGCCGCCGCGCCCTCGGCCGCACAATGAACAGCCCCTCCCTCCGGCTCGACAGCAGCACCGTCCCGCTCTCGAAGTAGGGGTACACGCTCCACGTACCGTCGAAGCCCGCTTCGTCCCTGCTCCACGGCGTCGTGTCGAAATGCCCCAGCTCGGTGGGGTTCTCGGGATCGCTGATGTCGAGCACGCGCAGCCCGGCCCGGTTGTTCGACATGTAGAGCCGGTCGCCGTGGACGTAGAGGTTGTGGTCCGTGGCGTTGGTGGGGTTCATGTACTCGCTGAGGAGCAGGGGGTCGTCGAGGTCCTGCAGGTCCCAGATCAGCGTGCGTGTGGCTTCGACCAGGCCGCCCACCTCGTCCAGCTCGTCGTTCGAATAGAAGTAGCGGTGGTCCTCGGTGAGCCAGCCCTGGTGCGCGTACGCGACGTTGGGGTAGTCGGCGGCGGCGACGGCGACGGGACTGTCCTTGTCGGTTACGTCCGCAATCGACAGCGCGGTCTCGTTCGAGTTCACGCAGATCTCGCGGCCAACGTAGTCCTGGTCGGGTCCGTGGTAGATCACGCACTGGGTGTCGTGCGAGTTGCCCGTGTTGCGGCGTCCCGTGTTGGGGTGGGCGAAGCAGCCCGCGAAGACGGGGTTGAGGGGATCGTTGATGTCCACCATGTGGGACCCGCCCCCGCAGGTCTCGCCGCCGTCCGACGACCCGACCAGGTAGGCGAAGCCCGTCTCCTCGTTGATCGCCACGTTGTGCGACGACGCGATCCCGGTGTACATCGCGGTCGCGTCGAACTCCTGCGGCTCGGTGACGTCACGGAGCTGGGTGAGGTCGAAGATCTGCATCCCGTGCTGCCCCGCGCCGTCGGCGACGACGAAGGCGTGGTCCTTGAACACCTTGATGTCGCGCCAGCTGTTGGCGCGGCTGCCCTCGGTCATGGCCAGATTGCCGAGATAGCGGGGGTTGGAAGCATCGGTCACGTCCACGAACGCGGTCCCGTCCATCCGCCCGACGAGCGCGTATTCCCGCCCGGTTTCCGAATCGGTCCATCCCCACACGTCGTTGAGACGCGCGCCCCGTCCGGCGCCCAACTCCGCCCACGGGACGAACGAGAGCAGGTCCACGTGGTCGCAGTCGTAGCCGGCGGCATCGCCGTCGTCGCAGGGAATCTCGCCGCCGTTGATTGCGGGCAGGGGAGCATACTCGACCGTGAGGTGCCCGGTACGGGTCCAGCCCCCCGACTCGTCGGAGAAGACCGTGACGGCTCCCAGACCGAAGTCGGCGCCCGGATCGCCGAAGGCCGCGACGCCGTCGGCGAAGTCAAGCCGCCGGCTGCCGACCACGATCCGCCCGTCACCCGTGGCATCGGACATCTCGGTGGCGCCCGTGAGGATCCATTCGTCGCCCTGCCGAGTGTAGGAAGACAGGAGCAACCCGCCGCCCACCAGCAGTGTGGCCCCGTCGGTCCCAAGCGACATGCCGAAGGCTTCGTCCCGATCGTCCTCGGGCGACAGGGTTCCGATCGCCGTCCAGGCGCCGTCGATCCTTGCAAACCGGTGCAATAGCGGCTGCCGGGGACCGCGCAGCGTCATTTGGCCGACAAGGACCTCATCTCCGGCCACGGCCACCGACAGGCCGAACATCGCGAATTCCGCGGCTTCGGCGTCGGGAGGAGCAAGCTCGGTCGCCGGCCCCCACGCTCCGGACGCGTCACGCTCGAATACGTGGGCCGCTCTGCCCGTCGCGCTCGCGCTCGCGAGCAGGCCGTCGCCCAGCGCGAACTGGTTGCCCACGTCGTCGGGCAGCGTGACCGTGGACCCACGCGACCACATTCCGTCGCCACCGAGCCCGAATGTCGCAAGCACACGTCCGTCTGCCTCGCTGGTCGCGACGGCGATCATCTCGCCTCCGGAAGCCATCAGCGACGCGCCGAAGCCGTCCAGGCCCGCTCCCGCCAGCACCTGGATCGGCTCCGCGTCCCCGCTCCGAACCTCCGCAAGGCTGTAGACGTAGACCCGTCCTTCATCCCCGCCGTTCGCTCCGACAAGCAGATGGTCGCCCGACCGCGCGAGCGCCCTGCCGAATCCGTCCCGAACCGCGGGCTCCGGCGCTCGCAAGGACCAGACCTCGGTCCATTCGCCGTCGAAGGCGTAGCCGCGCACGGTTCCCGGATCGCGCTCGTGCGCGGCCTCACCGACCAGCACCTGGCCGTCGGCCACCAGAACGGCCCCGCCGAACGCCTGGGCCGAGATCGAAGCGGGAGCGCCCAGGAACAGTCCGCCGAGCGCGAGAACGGCCGATACCCCCGGTGCGCTCGGAAAGCGCCTGCGGGGAAGCTGGTGAAAAACGGATTGCACAAAACGCATGGAAGCCTCCGAAGATCGATCAACAGACAGATTCGCTGCCACCGAATCTACGCCCGGAGGCCACTTGCGAAATCCCCGCCGCCTCGGGCAGCCGTCACCGCAGCACGTGCGGCCGGACCAGGAACACACATTACCCACCAGGGCGCCCCGGCCCCAGCCGCTAGAATAACTCCACCAGCTCCACCGCCATTCCCGGCAACTCGTCCGGGTGCACGAACGCCGCCAGCCCCTCGTCGAACCGGTGGATCGCATCGTCGAGTATCCGGACGCCCCGTGCCCGTAACCCGGCCACATCGCCCTCCAGGTCGCTCGTCTCCATGGCGATGTGTTCCAGTCCCTCGCCGCGCTCGCGCAGGAACCGTCCCGCTCGCGACGCCGGGTCCCGGCTCTCGAGCAACTGCAGCGAACACCGGTTGCCGAAGTGGATGTACCCCTCGCGCACCGCCATCCCCTCGTCCTCCGCGAAGTCCCGCGCCGCCAGCCCGAAGTACCTTTCGAACCGCCCGCGCGCGCTACCCAGGTCGTTGACGCAGAGGCCGACATGGTGCAGGCGCGTGAACCGCATGGACGTGCTCACCGGCTCTCCCACAGCCTCGGGCGGGTACACCCAGCTCCGATCGTGCGACTCGATGAGTTCGACGGTCAGCCCGGGCAGCCGGTCCGGATAGACGAACGCCTCGTAGCCGTCGTTGGCGTCGAGGATCCGGTCCTCCCACACGGCGACCCCGATGTCCCGCAGGTGCGCGACGTCGGCCTCGATGCTGTCGGTCTCGATGCAGATGTGTTCCAGCCCCTCGCCGCGCTCGCGAAGAAAGCGGCTGACCCGCGTCTCCGGGTTCCAGTTCTGCACGAGGTGGAGCCAGCATTCGTTGCCCAGCAGGATGCGCGCGTCCAGTTGCATTCCCTGGCCCTGGTCGTCCCGGAAGTCGCGCGCGGGCATCCCCAGGACGTGCTCGAAGCGGGCGCAGGCGTCGCGCAGATCCCGCACAACGATCCCGATGTGCTGGAGACGGAGGATCATCGGCGAGCGCCGCCCGCGACGGGGTCGTTGCGATACACCCGCCCCGCGCGCATGACGAAGACGACGCGCCCGACCGCCGTGATGTCGCTGGAGGGGTCGCCCTCCACCCCGATGAGATCGGCTTCGAACGCTTCGGCCACGCTGCCGACCGCGTCGCCCAGCCCCAGCGACTCGGCGGCAAGGCTCGTCGCGGAGATGATCCCGGCCATCGGATCCTGTCCGCCCTCCTCCACGCGGTACACGAGCTCGCGCCAGTTCTGCCCGTGTGCGCCCGCAACCGCGTCGGTGCCGAAGACGATCCGCAGCCCCGGCACCGTGAGCGCCTCGCGGAAGACCTCGAGCGCCGTCGGGACTGCCGCGCGCATCTGTTCGAAGCCCTCTGCTGTGTAGCTGCCGATCCCGATGTAGCGATCGGCGTTGGCGAAATAGTTGTCGAAGAGGAGGTGGATGTGCGGATCGTAGTAGAGGCCGCGCTCCGCCAGCAGCTCCAGGGTGCGGCGGTCGAGGAGCGCGCCGTGTTCGATCTGGTCGCATCCGGCCAGCGCCGCCCTGCTCGCGCTCTCCGGTCCGTGGGCGTGCACCACCGCGCGCAGTCCATGCACGCGCGCCCGTCCGCACGCCGCGTCGAGCTGCTCCTGCGACATCGTCGGCGTGCCGCCCACCCGAATGCTGGCCGACGCGAAGATCTTGATCACGTCCGCGCCCGCCGCCGCGACCTCGTCGACGTGCGCCCGGATCTCGTCGGGTCCGCCGGTGCCCTCGTTGACCGCCCGCACCGACGTGAGCACGCGGGGCCCCGGCAACATGCCGCCCGCAATCGCGTCGCGCACCGGAATGTCCTCGGGCCCGCCCACGCTCTGCACAGTGGTGACCCCGCTGTGCAGCATGGCCCACGCGTTCTCGGCCGCGTACAGCACCCGGTCCTCGGGCGTGTCGGTCGAGCCCGCGCTGTGGAGCCGGCCGGTGTCGCGGTCGAAGTGCCAGCCCAGGTGCACGTGAGTGTCGATCAGCCCCGGCATGAGCGTGACGCCGGACAACTCGTACACGAGGCCCGCGGTCGAACCGGCGGAAGTGATGGTGTGTATGAGGCCGTCGCTCACCACGACTTCCACGTCGGTCAGCGAGCCTCCGCGACCGTCAAGAACGCGGTCCGGACGGAGGACGACGATCCCGGCCCGGCCCCCATCCCCGCGCGTGGCCGCGTCCGCGTCGCCGGACGCCTGCCCGGCCGGGTCGGCCCCGCCGCACGAGGCTGCCAGCGCTGCAACGCACACGGCGACCATGGCAATCCACCTGGGACGCGCGGTGCGGTTCGGAGCGGTTCGGAGAGGGAGCATTCGTCAACGTGCTCCGGCGGCTTACCTTCCACAAGGGACCGGCTGCCTGCCCGCAGGTCGGCCGCCACTGCAACAAGACCAGGGAATCGACCCATGCGCCACGGCCTGACCGCCTTCCTGATGCTCGTGCTCGCAGCGTGCGCCACGCC
>VXMI01000129.1 GCA_009841165.1 Gemmatimonadota bacterium
CCCCCAGATTCGCCATGATCGTCTCCGTCCGTTCCCGGTCCCGCGCCTCGTCCGCCACCGCTTCGTCCGGATTGGTCGCGAACGGTGGGAACGGAAACCGCAACGGGATCGGCTCGGGAACGATCGGCTGGGACAGGACCATCGTCCCGGGCATGAAGCGCGACGCGCGCTCGCGCAGCGAAGACGAGAGGAAGCGATAGGCGTCGGCCTCGTTGGCATCGAGCCGTCCGGCCACCTTGAGCGACGCATTGCGGGGAAGCGCGGGAGCCACGGCCGAAGCGGCCTGCTGCGCACCCACCAGAAGCACCCCCAGGGAACGCCCGCGCTCGGCGATGTCGACCAGGAGCTCGCGCAGCGGCGAGAACCCCTTCGCCGGCGCGTATTTGTTCAGCTCGTCCAGGACGACGAACCGCAGCGGAACGCGCCCTGTTCCCTGCTTCTCGTGCCAGACCCCGTCCAGCAGCGAGCCAACCACAAAACGCTGGGCGTCGTCGTGAAGAGTGGAGATGTCGACCACGTGCAGGCGGGCGTTTTCGGAGGAAACGGGCTTGAGGCCGCAGCCGATCAGAGGTCCGATGTGCTTGCGGAGCCGAAGCAGCCGGCGCAGGTACGCCTGGCGGGTGCCAGCCTGGGTGCGCCCGAACCAGGCCTTGATCGTGTCGTCGTCGTCGCGGTTGGCCATCTTCTCGGTGAAATCGACGAATCCCCCGAAATCCTCGATCACGTGGCCGGCGCCCGCGCGCACCGCCTCGGGTTCCCTGGCCGCCAACCGGTCCGGGTCGAAGCTCGTGTCCTCGGGGACGGTGGGGAGGATCACCACCGCGCCCGACTCTCCGCCCTCGAGGCGGCGAAGGTGGCGCAGCAGCTGGATGCGGAACTGCTGCTCGATGAAGCCGACCTGGGTAGAGCGGTCGTCCTCGGAGGTGAAGCAGAACTGGAGGAGCTGATCACGGATGAACTGCGCCGGGGTCCATCCGTAGGCGTGCACGTCGCGGGTGTCGCGAGACTTGACGCCCGGCACCGTCCCCGAGACGCCGGGCCGCCGCGGGGCGTACAGTCGCACCGAGCGGAAGGGGCCGGGATCGCCGACGCCCAGGGCGCGCCACTGGGCGCGCGCATTCGGCCTGGCCGGAAACTCGGAGTTGGGGCGATCGAGGTGGAGCAGGTCCTCGCCCTTGGTGTTGAAGACGAGCGCACGGACGTTTTCGCGTTCGGCACGGCCTCCGAGGAGTGCCATCCCGCCTTCGGTTTCGAGGAGCTGGTAGAGGATGTACAGCGCGTACGAGGTCTTGGTCGCCACGCCCGAAATCCCGGAGATCGAAAAGTGTCCCCCGGAACGCCCGTCGACGAAGCGCATGTCGGCGTAGACGGGCTCGCCACCCATGTCCAGGCCGACCGGGAGCTTGCCGCGCTTCATCTCGTCCTCGAACAGCGCGATCGTGCGGTCCCTGCCCACGGCGCACATGGCCACGGACCCCGCGTTCGGCGCTACGAAGAGCTCGGGGACCACGCGCAGAACCCGCACCTCGGCCAGACGAACGTGCTCGGCCGGCATGATGCGATCGACGACCCGGGCCGTGTCGGAGGGCAGGTCGGCGCCCTCGAAACGGCTGCGCAGCTCGGTGACGATCCCGTAGTGGGTGACCTGCGTGCCATCGGGGAGTTCGTTCCGAACGGCGACCAACTGGTCCAACTGGACGTTTGCGCCGGGGTCGAGCACTACCTGAAACTCGCGCGAATTGCTGCCGTGCGAACCGTCCAGCAGCCCGATCCGGTGGTCTTGTGCGGTGGTTGCGTCCTGGCCGGTCACACGGCCTCCTCATCCCGGTTGTGTTGCATGACGGCTTCCCGGACGGCACGCAGTGCCAGGCGCGAGTCGCCGATCAGGTGGTGAAGGTGCTGTTCGAGCCGTGCCACCGGTGCAAGGTTGACCGGCGCACGGGCATCACGGTGAGGCGCCGACGCGAAGGTGGGAAGCCAGCTGGCAGCGCGATCGACGGTCGCGATGGCCTGAGCGCTGCCCGAACTCGCGGGCACCTCCAGGCGCGCGATCCCTGCCCACGGCCCCGCCCAGGGACCGGGGTCGCCCACACGGATGTAGCACGCATAGCGGTCGTCCTTCATGGCGAAGATACTCGTCCGTTCTCCGACGAGGAGGCCAGGCACGACCTGCCAGTGCTCGACCGCGAGCGTGCGACGGTGGTGCGTTTTCACGTACCCGACGACGGGCGTCGTACGGCTGCGGCGGATACTGTGAAGCGGACCATCGAAGACGACCAGCCAGCCTTCCGCGAAGAGGCGGTCGGCGATTGCGGCTTCGGTGTCCCGCATCAGGCGCTGGAGGTGTTGCGACGCCGCGTGGGGCTCTTCGCTGTCGACCGAGAGAGCCGTCCAGCGCCACCCGCCCGGATGCGGATGCAGTCGAACCTGCTCACCCCCGGAGAAGATGACGGCACGACGGATCTCCACGTGACCGATCTCCGCCGGCCCATCCTGCCCGATGAGAACCGCCCCGGCACCCCACGCCCCGGCGATCCCCGTAATCGTCTCGCCCTTCGGGTTCGTGCGCGTCAGGTGTGCCTCGGTTCGGCGCACCCCGTCCACGAAGCAAAGTCGTGCCGGCGCGCCCGCGTCGCGCGGCTGATGAATGCGGAAGTGTCCCCCATCCTCCACGACTCGGCATTCGACCGTGTGTTCATCCTCTTCGTCCGCGCGAAACCCGGCGCCGTATGACGCGTCGAACGGCTCGACCCCGATGAAAGGGCGGCGTCCGGTGTCGTTCGTCTGAGGGATGACCATGTCGGAAGGCGGGGCATGACTTGAAGAGCAGCACCTCGCGACAACTTCATCGCAAGCACCAGGGAAGCTAGCATGTGGGGTATCGAGTCGGTCTCCCGCAAGGCCGGCAGCCACCCACCCTTGAGCACCCTCACTGCGCATGCAAACCATCGCCATCACCGGAGCGAACCGCGGAATCGGCCACGCCACCGCGCGCCTCCTCGCCTCCCAGGGGCATCGCGTCATCCTCGTCTGCAGGGACCGGAACCGTGGCCACGACGCCCTCGCGTCATTGGATCCCCTCCCGAACAACGCCCGCCACCACCTCGTCGTCGCCGATCTCGCCGCCCTCGACTCCGTGCGGGAGGGCGCCCGGGAGATCCTCGATCTCGATCTTCCACTGGCCGCCCTCGTCAACAACGCTGCGGTGCTTCCCGCGAAGCGCACGCTGAGCCGCGACGGCTTCGAGATCCAGCTTGCAGTCACGCACCTGGGTCATTTCCTCCTGACCCATCTGCTCATGCCCCTCCTGGAGCGCCACGAGGAGACGAGCCGCGTCGTGACCGTCGCTTCCGGCGCACACGTCGGCCCTCGGCTGGACTTCGAGGACCTGAACTTCGAAGTGCGGCCATACAGGCGGACGCGAGCCTACCAGCAGAGCAAGCTGGCGAATGTGCTTTTCACCTTCGCCCTTGCCCGACGCACCGCCGACTCCAACGTCGAGGCCGTGGCGCTGCATCCGGGGGTCTACGACACCGGTCTGCTGAGGGACTACATGAGCGCGGTTCCCGGCAGCGGCGCAGTCGCGAGCGTATTCGCAGGCAACGCCGGGAAGGCGGCTCCCATCCTCGCGGCAATCGCTGCCGGACGACGAGACGAGAAGCTGAGCGGAGCTTACCTCAACAAGGGAGTCGTGGACACGCCCTCAAGGGCAGCGCGTGAGCGGGAGGCCCAGGAACGTCTTTGGGAATGGAGCAAGTCCGCGGTGGGACTGGCGGCTGACGGCACCGGGCGCTCGGCCGGGGAACGGTAATGGGCCGCCGGCGCTAGCGCGTGCGAACGGCCACGCGCATGGGCGCTGACGCTCATCAGGTGGCGACCGTCCGCGTCTTCGGTAACTTTCGTGCGCGTTTTTCGCACCATACCCATCCACACAACACCCCGGGGGACGCGACGTGGCGGACCTGATGGATAAGATCGTCTCGCTGGCCAAGCGGCGGGGCTTCGTGTTTCAGTCATCCGAAATCTACGGAGGAGCCGCTTCGGTCTGGGACTACGGCCCGCTTGGCGTCGAACTGCGGAAGAACGTGGCGGACGCCTGGTGGTCGACGATGGTGCACGCTCGCGACGACATCGAGGGGCTCGACGCGGGCATCCTCATGCACCCGCGCGTGTGGGAGGCGTCCGGTCACGTCTCCGGCTTCACCGACCCGCTGCTGGAGTGCAAGACCTGCAAGAAGCGCTGGCGCGCGGACCACATCGAACAGGCCGGCTGCGCGCGCAAGCCTTCGGTCGCCCCGGGCGCCCACGCCGACTGCGATCTGGGCGAACCCCGCCTCTTCAACCTCATGTTCAAGACCTTCATGGGGCCCGTGGAGGAGGACGCCTCGGTCGTCTATCTCAGGCCGGAGACTGCCCAGGGCTCGTACGTCAACTTTCTCAACGTGCAGCAGACGTCGCGACAACGCGTCCCCTTCGGGATCGCGCAGCTCGGCAAGGCGTTCCGCAACGAGATCACGCCGGGCAACTTCATTTTCCGCACCCGCGAGTTCGAGCAGGCGGAGATGCAGTTCTTCGTCAAGCCCGGCAGCGACGACGAGTGGTTCGACTACTGGCTCGGTCAGCGCATCGCCTGGCACCACGAGATCGGCATTCGGCCGGAGAAGCTGCGGCAGCACGCCCATGGCCCCAACGAACTTGCGCACTACGCCAAGACCGCCGTGGACATCGAGTACGAGTTCCCCTTCGGCTGGCAGGAGCTGGAGGGTGTCCACAACCGCACCGATTTCGACCTCTCACGCCATCAGGAGTATTCCGGCAAGCGCCTCATCTACATCGATCCTGCCGGTGGTGAGCGTTACCTGCCTTTCGTGGTGGAGACGGCGATGGGGGTGGGACGGGCGGCCCTGGTCGCGCTTGTAGACGGGTACCGCGAGGAGGAGGTGGGAGGTCAGCAGCGTGTCGTGCTCGGACTGAGTCCGCGCCTGGCTCCGATCAAGGCGGCCGTTTTTCCGTTGATGAAGAAGTTCGGGCAACCCGAACTGGCGCAATCGCTGCTCAGGGCGCTGCGCCGGGCACGCCTCCCAGCCGCCTACGACCAGGCGGGCTCGATCGGCCGCCGCTACCGCCGTCAGGACGAGGCGGGAACGCCCTGGTGCATCACCATCGACGGCCAGACCGGCGACGACCAGAGCGTAACGATCCGCGACCGGGACACGTTGGAGCAGGTGCGCGTCGGGCTCGACCACGTGGTCGACTGGATCCGGGAGCGGT
>VXMI01000188.1:0-29342 GCA_009841165.1 Gemmatimonadota bacterium
CGGTGGGCGCCGGCGTCGTTACTGAAATCATCGAATAGAAGAGCAGGACCATGGCAAATCCGACCGAGGCCCCGATGCCGGCGAGAAGACAGCGGGGGATGACCAACAGGATCAGGATCCGCCTGAAGGCGTTCGATCACTGGGTGGTGGACCAGACGGCCGCAGACATTGTGCGGACCGCCCAGAAGACGGGCGCCACGATCCGTGGCCCCATTCCGCTTCCGACCCGTCGCCAGCGTTGGACGGTCCTGAGATCGCCCCATATCGACAAGAAGAGCCGTGAACAGTTCGAGCTCCGGACGCACAAGCGTCTGATCGACATCGTCGAGAGCCGGCCACAGACCATCGACGCGCTCACCAAGCTGGATCTCCCGGCGGGCGTAGACGTCGAGATCAAGGTGGACTGACCATGCCTGGATTGATCGGCAGGAAGCTGGGGATGACCCGGATCTTCACAGACGAGGGGCGTGCGATCCCCGTCACCGTGCTTGAAGCAGGCCCCTGCCCGGTAGTCCAGGTGAAGAAGGAAGACAGAGACGGGTACGCCGCAGTCCAGATCGGTTTCGGTGCCAAGAAACACAAACGCACAAGCAGGGCGGAACTCGGACACGCGTCCAGGGCCGGTCTCGACGCCGCACCACGCCTGATCCGCGAATTCCACGCCGCGGAAGACGAGGCCTACAAGCCGGGTCAGCAATTGACAGTCGGAATGTTCGAGGCGGGACAGAAGGTGCGCGTCACGGGTGTCACCAAGGGGCGCGGGTTCCAGGGCGTGGTGAAGCGCCACGGATTCGTCGGCCGTCCGGCGTCCCATGGGCATCCGATGGCCCGTACTCCGGGTTCGATGGGGCCGGGCACCGATCCTTCGAGGGTGATCAAGGGAAAGAAACTGCCGGGCCGCATGGGCGGGAACAGAGAGACGATTCGGAATCTTCAGGTCGTCCGCGTCGATTCGGAACGCAACCTGATCTTTATCCAGGGTGGTGTTCCCGGCAGCAGAAACAGCTACGTCCTGATCCGGAAATAGGAACATGTACGAGGCCCGCTATATCAACAGGGACGGTTCGGCCGGGACGCCGGTGCCACTCCCCGACGTCCTCTTTGACGGAGTGATTCACGAGAATGCGCTCCACCAGGCGGTCACGGCCTATCTCGCCAATCAGCGCCAGGGTACGGTCAGCAGAAAAAACCGTGCAGCCGTTGCCGGAGGGAGCCGCAAGCCGTGGCGCCAGAAGGGGACCGGGCGAGCCAGGCAGGGTACCATTCGGGCTGCCCAGTGGCGGGGTGGAGGGCTGGCGTTTCCTCCACTGCCTCGTTCCTGGACACAGCGGGTCCCCCGGCGAATCCGGGCGCTCGCCCGCAAGTCCGCCTTCAACAGCCGGGCCGCCGAGGGCCGGATCGCGGTGATAGAGGGGTTCGACTTCGACGCTCCGAAGACCCGCAGGCTGACCCGGCTGCTGGACCGGATCGATGCGCCGGGGAAGATCCTGTTCCTGACTCACGGCGCAAACCGGAACCTCTACCTGTCGGGCCGGAACCTGGCCGGAGTGCGGGTCCTGCCCTTCGGTCAGGAATCGTCGTTCGATGTCGTGTGGTCCGGAACCGTGATCATCGAGGAAGCGGCGCTGGCGGGCCTGCCACCGGCTCCCGCCGCCGAAGATCGCGCGCGACGCAGGCCGATCCAGGTTACGGAGGTCGCCTGATGCGCGAGGCCTATGACGTGATCGTCTCTCCGGTCATCACGGAGAAGACGACGGAGCAGATGGAAGCGAGCCTCTACACCTTCGTCGTGAACGAGCGCGCCAACAAGCATGAGATTGCAAGGGCCGTGGAAGCCCTTTGGGACGTCAAGGTCGAGGACGTGCGCACCATGCGATACCCCGGCAAGGCCAAGCGGGCGTTGCTCGGCCGGATGGCCAAGAACTGGAATCTGGGACGTCGCGCCTCCTACAAGAAGGCGGTCGTGCAGTTGGTCCAGGGCGACGAGATCGAATTCTACGAGATGGGTTGACCATGGCGCTCAAGAAATTCAAACCGGTAACCCCCGGGAGCCGGTTCCGGTCCACGACGGCCAAGGACGCCGTGACCCGCACGGGTCCCGAGAAGTCGCTGACCGAGCCGCTGACCCGGTCGGGCGGCCGAAACCACCATGGGCGTATCACGGTGCGACGGCGGGGCGGAGGTAACAAGCGCAAGTATCGCAAGGTCGACTTCAGGCGCGAGAAGGTTGGCGTCCGCGGGAGGATCGCCGAAATCGAGTACGATCCCAACCGCTCGGCCCTGATCGCCCTCGTCCACTATGAGGATGGCGAGAAGCGCTACATGCTGCACGTCCGTGGCACCGGAGTGGGCGACGTGGTGTCGTCCGGACCCGACGCCGACGTACGTCCGGGAAACGCGCTGCCCCTGGAGCGGATTCCGCTGGGCACCATGGTCCACAACGTAGAGATGAAGCCGGGCAAGGGAGGGCAGTTGGCGCGGTCGGCCGGAGCCGGCGTGCAGGTGGTTGCAAAGGAGGGTGACTACGTGACCCTGCGGCTGCCTTCCACCGAGGTCCGGCGCATCCACAAGCGGTGTCTGGCGACGGTGGGGCAGGTCGGCAACGCGGATCACAACCTCCAGTCACTCGGCAAGGCCGGTGCCAATCGGTGGCGAGGCCGTCGGCCCAAGGTCCGTGGCGTAGCCATGAATCCGGTGGATCATCCGCTGGGCGGCGGCGAGGGCAAGGCCTCCGGAGGGCGTCCCCCGGTGACTCCGTGGGGCAAGCCCGAAGGCACCAAGACCCGGAAGAGGAAGAAGGAGTCCAACAAGTTCATCGTCCGCGGGCGCAAGCGCGGGAAGGCCACGCGCTGAGCGGGCCCGGGAAGAACGAGGAATAGCGATGCCGCGAAGCGTCAAGAAGGGACCGTTCATCAGTGAGAAGCTCCTGCGCAGGATCGAGGCGATGAACGCACGCAATGAGAGAACCGTGGTTCGTACCTGGTCGAGGGCGTCCACGATCTCTCCCGACTTCGTCGGCCACACGATCGCCGTGCACAACGGGAACAAGTTCATCCCGATCTACATCAGCGAGAACATGGTCGGCCACAAGCTGGGCGAGTTCGCACCGACACGGCTGTTCCGCGGCCACGGTGGCAAGCTCGCCGACAAGCGGTCGAGGAGGTAGGAGACGTCGCCATGGAAACGCGAGCGATCGCCAGGCACATCAGAATGAGTCCCAGGAAGGTGCGGCTGGTCGTCGACCTGATCAGGGGACGGTCCGTCAACGACGCCATTACCGTCCTCCGGTTCTCCCCGAAAGCCGCGGCGGTGCCGGTGGGCAAGACCCTGCGCTCCGCGGTGGCGAATGCCCGCGACCGGGCCGACAGGGACGGGGATTCGGTCGATGTCGACGAGCTGGTCGTCAGCCGCGTTTTCGTCGACGAGGGTCCGACGCTCAAGCGCTGGAGAGCCGGTGCGATGGGCCGTGCCACACCTCGGAAGAGAAGGACGAGCCACATCACCGTGGAAGTGAAAGTGAAGGAGAGTTAGCGGATGGGTCAGAAAACCCACCCACGCGGGTTCCGGCTCGGGATCGTGGCGGATTGGCGCTCCCGATGGTATGCGGAACGGGACTTCCCCAAGCTGCTCAAGGAAGACCATACGATTCGTACCTACCTTCACCGGCGCCTCAACCACGCAGCGCTGGCCAAGGTGGAGATCGCGCGCAAGCCGTCCAAGCTTGTCGTGACGCTGCATACGGCCCGGCCCGGCGTGGTGATCGGGAAGCGGGGAGCGGAGGTCGACAAGCTGCGCGATGAACTCGCGGTGCTGACCAACAGCGAAGTCTCGGTGAACGTCGAAGAGATCAAGCGTCCGGAAATCAACGCCCGACTGGTCGCCGACAACGTGGCACACCAGATCCGGCAGCGGATCTCGTTCAGGCGTGCCATGAAGAGGGCCGTGCAATCAGCGATGCGCGCGGGAGCCGAGGGTATCCGGATTCAGTGTGCGGGACGGCTTGGTGGCGCCGAGATCGCGCGGACCGAGGGGTACAACGAGGGGCGGGTGCCTCTCCACACCCTGCGTGCCGACATCGACTATTCCCACGTCCAGGCTGCTACCACCTACGGAGTCGTAGGCGTCAAGTGCTGGATCTTCAAGGGCGAAGTGATCGAGGACCGCTTCGGTCGGACCTATTCGGCCGGGCCGGGCAGCAGAGGCTGAGGAGCGACTATGCTGGCACCCAAACGCATCAAGCGCCGAAAGACCCACAAGGGGAAGATGCGCGGAATGGCATACCGGGGGAGCAGGGTTTCCTTCGGCCAGTACGGTCTCCAGGCGACGCAGGCGAGCTGGATCACCAATAGGCAGATTGAATCGGCGCGTGT
Organism: Gemmatimonadota bacterium; assembly: GCA_009841165.1. GTDB lineage: Bacteria > Gemmatimonadota > Gemmatimonadetes > Longimicrobiales > Gaopeijiaceae > Bin94. The sequence goes on from VXMI01000188.1 coordinate 4,371, forward strand.
CGCAATCACCCGGCATGTGAGGAGGGGTGGCAAGGTCTGGATCCGCATCTTTCCCGACAAGCCCGTCACCAGGAAGCCTGCCGAAACGCGCATGGGCAAGGGAAAGGGTAATCCGGAGGAGTGGGTGGCCGTGGTCAAGCCCGGGCGGATCATGTTCGAGCTCGAGGGCGTTCCCGAGGAGACGGCCCGGAGGGCCATGGAGTTGGCCTCGTTCAAACTTCCCGTGAAGACACGCTTCGTCTCGCGGGAGTCGCAACTGTGAACCGATCCACGGGATCTGGAGTGACGCGGTGAAGCCCGAAGAAGTCAGAGAGCTGGAGAATACGGAGCTCGAGCATCGGCTCGGAGAGTTGAAGATGGAACAATTCCGTCTGCGCTTTCGGAGTGCGACGATGCAGCTCGAGAACCCGAAGCTGCGACGCGAGATCCGACGGGATATCGCACGCATCAAGACCATTCTCCACGAACGCCGGAGCACGGGTGATGAGTGACAACAGCCTTCGCAGGTCCCGCAAGGTGCGGACCGGCGTCGTGGTGAGCGACCGGGCGGAAAAGACGGTGACGGTTCTGGTCGAACGGCGCTTCGCCCATCCGCTCTACGGGAAGCAGGTCACCCGCACGAAGAAGTACCACGCCCACGATGAGGCGAACGAATTCACGGTGGGGGACAAGGTTTCGATCATGGAGACGCGCCCGCTCTCGAAGACCAAGAGGTGGCGTGTGGTTGAACTCATAGAGAGGCCCGATTGAAGGCCCGGACGGAGCCAGGAGCCGGTTAGAGTCCGATGATCCAACAGGAATCAATGCTGAAGATCGCCGATAACTCGGGTGCCAGGCGTGCCCTGTGCATCCGGGTGCTCGGAGGATCCGGGCGGCGCTACGCCCGCATCGGCGACCGGGTGATCGTGACGATCAAGGACGCGGTGCCAAACGCCGCGGTCAAGAAGGGCGAAGTCATGGAAGCCGTGGTGGTGCGCACCGCCAAGGAGATGCGTCGGCGCGACGGCACCTACATCCGCTTTGACGACAACGCCGCCGTGCTGATCAACGCCCAGAAGGAGCCCCGGGGAACCCGCATCTTCGGGCCAGTGGGCCGGGAACTCCGGGAAAAGCGGTACATGAGAATCGTCTCACTGGCCCCGGAGGTGCTCTAGAACATGGCCGGAGGCAGAACCAGGATCGTGAAGGGCGACCGTGTCAGAGTCATTCGCGGCAACTACCGCGACGCCGAGGGGACGGTGCTGCGGGTGCTGCAGGACACGAACCGTGTGGTCGTGCAGGGCGTGAACATGAGGAAACGCCACACAAAGCCGTCCCAGGCCAATCCGGAGGGCGGTATCATCAGCTTCGAGGGATCCATCCACCTGTCGAACGTGATGCTGCTGGATCCCGCCAGCGGAGACGCCAGCCGCGTACGCATGCGGGTGGAACCCGATGGCTACAAGGAACGAATCGCGGTGAGAAGCGGCAACCCGGTCCCGAAGCCGGGTTGATCCGTCGCGTTCAATGGACGGAGACCATGAGAGCATGAAAGAACCGAGACTGCTGGCGCACTACAGGGGTGTGGCGCAACCGGCCCTCCAGGAACAGTTCGGCTTTGCGAACCCGCATCAGATCCCGCAGGTCGTGAAGGTGACCCTCAACGTCGGTGTCGGAGAGGGTAGCCGCGATCGCAAGCTCATAGATTCGGTGGCTGGCGAGCTGGCGGTGATCTCGGGACAGAAGCCCGTGATCACGAGGGCCCGCAAGTCCATCTCGAACTTCAGATTGCGTGAAGGCATGCCGGTTGGCGCTTCGGTTACCCTGCGTCGGCGGAACATGTGGGAGTTTCTGGACAGGTTCGTGTCCGTCGCAGTTCCGCGGATTCGTGATTTTCGGGGACTCAACACACGCTCCTTCGACGGTCGGGGCAACTACACGGTGGGTATCAGGGAGCAGATCATCTTCCCGGAAGTCGACTACGACAAGGTCAACCGGATCCATGGAATGGACGTTACGGTGGTGACCTCGACCAACAAGGACGACCAGGCGTACGCCCTTCTGCGACAGCTGGGATTCCCGTTCCGTGGGGAGATCCCGGTGATCATCGGGGCACGGAACTGACGAAGAGAGAGCAAACGACCATGATGACCGATCCCATCGCGGACATGCTCACGCGAATCCGCAACGCCGGCCAGGCGGGCCATCGGTGGGCCGATATACCACTGTCCAAGCTGAAGGTCGAGATCGCAAGGCTTCTGAAGGAGAACGCCTTCGTCTACGACTACAAGGTCCTGAACGACGGACGGCACGGCCTCGTCCGCGTGTACCTGAAGTATTACGAGGGGAAGCCCGTAATCCGCCACATCGTTCGCGTGTCGCGCCCGGGGCGCCGCCGGTATGTGAACGTCGGCGAAATACCCAGAATCCGAGGTGGCCTGGGCATGGCGGTGCTGTCTACCTCGCGGGGGCTCCTGTCCGACCGCGGGGCGCGCGCAGCCAGGGTGGGCGGCGAAGTTCTGGCCGAGGTCTGGTAGGAGGTCTCATGTCACGTATCGGCAAGATGCCCGTGGAGGTTCCCGCAGGGGTGACCGTAACGCTTGATGGACAGCGTGTCGCAGCCAGGGGACCGAAGGGGGAATTGGAACTGGATGTCCGCTCCCCCATTGTCGTGGGATGGCAGGACGAACCCGGAAAGACGATCGTAGTCACGCGTCCCACCGACGAGAAGGCGCATCGGGCGCTGCACGGACTGACGAGAGCGCTGATTGCGAACATCGTGAAGGGTGTCAGCCAGGGCTTCAGCAAGACACTTGAGATCGTGGGCGTTGGCTACCGCGCCCAGGCCAGGGGAAACGGCCTGGAACTCAGGCTGGGTTTCTCGCACAACATCGACTTTCCCGCGCCGGACGGGATCCGGCTCGAGACCCCGAATCCGACGACGATCATTGTCAGCGGCGCGGACAAGCAACAGGTGGGACACACCGCCGCGGTGATCCGCTCCTTTCGTCCGCCGGAGCCGTACAAGGGCAAGGGTGTCAGATACCAGGGTGAATACGTCCGGCGCAAGGCCGGCAAGACGGCCGGAAAGTGACGGGCCAACCGACCATGATCAAGGCAAGCAAACTGAGGAAGAGCCGGCGGCTGCAACGCTATCGGCGCCACAGCCGGATTCGAAAGCAGGTGTACGGCACGCTCGAGAGGCCTCGCCTCGCGGTCTTCCGCTCACTGCGCAATATCGAGGGCCAGGTGATCAACGATGATGCCCACCACACGCTGGTGGGGCTTTCGACGCTCGCCCCCGAGTTGCGCAACCCACCCGAGAGCCCCGGGAACGGCAAGGTCGGAACCGCGAAGGCCGCGGGCCGGCTGCTCGCGGAGCGGGCACGGGAGCACGGCATCACGAAGGTAGTGTTCGATCGTGGCGGGTATCGCTATCACGGCCGCGTCAAGGCGTTCGCCGAGGGCGCGCGGGAAGGGGGCTTGGTGTTCTGATGGCTAGAGACAAGAGGGGGCCGCGCGACGCCGGGGAGCAGGTCGAAAACCTGATTCACATCAACCGGGTGGCAAAGGTGGTCAAGGGTGGCCGGCGGTTCTCGTTCACGGCGCTCGTGGCCGTTGGCGACCAGGCCGGACGGGTGGGAACGGCCCACGCCAAGGCAAGCGAAGTGGCCGAGGCCATTCGGAAGTCCTTTGAGCAGGCTCGGCGCAACATGGTCAAGGTGCCGGTAGTCAACGGAACCATCCCGCACGAGATCATCGGGCGTTGGGGAGCCGGACGCGTTCTGTTGCGGCCGGCTGCGCCGGGTACAGGCGTGATCGCAGGAGGTCCGGTACGCGCGGTTCTCGAGGCAGCAGGTATTACCGACGTCCTGACCAAGTGCCTGGGGACGAACAACCCGATCAACGTAGTGCGCGCCACCATGAGCGGTCTGGAGTCGTTGGTGACAGCCTACGATGTCGCCGCTGCCCGGGGTGTAACGGTCGAACAGCTGGGGGTACGGCAAGGTGGCTAGGCAGATAAGGATCACGCAGGTGCGCAGCGCTCTGGGCCGCCAGAAGATCCAGCAGCGAATGCTGGACGCGCTGGGCATCAAACGGCACCAGCAGTCGGTGGTCCACGACGATACGCCCGCGATTCGCGGGATCATCGCGAAACTGGACCATCTGCTCGAGGTCACGGAGGTAGACTGAGCGATGATAGAACTGCACAACCTCAAGTCCGCTAAGGGGTCACGCCGCGCGCGCAAGCGCCTGGGTCGGGGCCCGGGGTCCGGCAGCGGCAAGACGGCCGGCCGTGGGCAGGATGGACAGAACTCCCGTTCGGGTGGGGGCGTCCCCGCGTGGTTCGAGGGCGGCCAGATGCCGTTGCAGCGTCGCATCCCCAAGCGGGGCTTCAAGAACCGGAACCGGGTCGAGTATCAGGTCGTGAACGTTGGGGACCTGGGTATTCTCGATGGCGATGCCACCCCTGAAACGCTGAAGGCGTCGGGCCTGATCCGGACTCTGCGTGCTCCGGTGAAGATACTCGGCACCGGCGAGGTTGCCGAACCGATCCGTTGTTCCGTGCACGCCGTGAGTGGTGCCGCCCGCGAGAAGATAGAAAGCGCCGGCGGCTCGGTGACAATACTGTCCCCGCACGGCGGGGAGGAGGGGTAGGCGGCGGCGATGGCCAATCCGATCCCGAATCTGTTTCGGGCTCCGGAGCTGAAGAGCAAGATTCTCTTCACGCTCTTCATCATGCTGGTTTACCGGATCGGATCTCACATCACGGTTCCGGGTGTGGACGTCGGGGCTCTCCAGCAGCTGGCCGGCCAGTTCTCACAGACGTTTCTCGGCGTCTACGACATGTTCGTCGGCGGGGGGCTCAGCCGGGCGACGATCCTCGCACTCGGAATCATGCCCTACATCTCCGCGAGCATCATGTTCCAGTTGCTGGCGGCGGTCTTCCCCACGGTGGAGAAGCTCCAGAAGGAGGGTGAACAGGGTCGCAAGAAGCTGACTCAATGGACCCGATACACGACCGTTCTGCTGTGCGTGATCCAGGCCTTCGCCTACGCGAACTTCCTGCAGGGACTGGGCAGCGCCGTGCCCGCTCCGGGTGGGTCCTTCATATTCACCACGGTTGTAACTCTCACGGTCGGCGGTGTTTTCGTGATGTGGCTGGGTGAGCAGATCACGGAGCACGGCGTGGGCAACGGCATGTCGCTGATGATCTTCTTCTCGATCATCCAGGGCTTTCCGGGGGCCATTGCGCGAACCTGGGAATCGCTCATGGTGGGCGAGATCGGCCTGTTCGCGGTCATCGTTCTCCTGGCCATCCTTGTGGGGATCACGGCCGGTGTCGTGGGCATGACGATGGCGGCCCGCAGAATCCCGGTGCAGATCCCCCGCAAGGTGGTCGGACGGGGGCGCATCAGAGAAGGCCAGAAGAGCCACATCCCCCTGCGCATCAATTCTGCGGGCGTGATGCCGATCATCTTCGCCCAGTCCTTCATCGTAGTCCCGGGGACGCTCGCGGCGTTCAGTTCGATCGGCTTCATATCCGACCTGGCGGCCATCTTCCAGCCGGGGAACTGGGCCTACTACATCACGTATGCGGTCCTGATCATCTTCTTCACGTATTTCTACACGGCGATCATCTTCAATCCGGTGGATCTCGCGGAGAATCTCAAGAAGCAGGGTGCGTTCATCCCCGGTGTCAAACCCGGGGCCCGCACGGCCGAGTACATCGACCGGATCCTCACCCGGGTCACCCTGCCGGGCTCGATGTACCTCGCTTTCATCGCCCTCGTGCCCTTCTTCATCTTCGATATTTTCGGCATTCAGAACTTCGCGTTTGGAGGCACGAGTCTCCTGATCGTCGTCGGAGTCGGTCTCGACACGGTTCAGCAGGCACAGCAGCACCTGCTTCTGCGCCACTACGACGGCTTCATGAAGAAGGGCCGGGTCAAGATGCGCGGTCGCCAGCGGTACATGTAGGGAGCCGTTTGGTGGAAACCGCCGGCATGATCGTCGTCCTCCTGGGGTCCCCAGGGGTTGGGAAGGGTACGCAGGGGGTTCGCCTCGGCCGGACTCTGGGCTGGGCCCACGTTTCAACGGGCGACCTGTTGCGGGCGGCGCTGAGGCAGGGAACCGCGCTCGGTCTGGAAGCCCGGAAGTACATGGACGCGGGCGAGCTCGTCCCCGACGAAGTGATCGTCGACCTGGTACGGGAGCACCTGGCTGGCCTGGACCCCGCGCGGGGCGTCGTCTTCGACGGCTTTCCGCGTACGGTCGCCCAGGCCGAAGCGCTGGACGCGGTGCTGGCCGCGGCGGGCCGGGCGGTGGATCGCGTCGCGCTCCTCGAAGCCGACGATACGATTCTCTTCAGGCGGATCTCGGGGCGCCGGTCGTCGCCTTCAGGGCGCGTCTACAACATCTACTTCGACCCTCCCCGCAGGGACGGCCTCTGCGACGACACCGGCGAGCGGCTGATACATCGGGCCGACGATCAGCCGGATACCGTGCGCACCCGTCTTGAGGTCTACCGCGAAACCACAGCCCCACTTGTCGGATACTACGATGTCAACGGCCGGCTGGTCCGGGTGGACGGTGCGGGCGGTATTGACGAAGTCCAGGCGGCTCTGCGAGCCGCGGTGGGGGTTTAGCGGATGGCAGCAAGAAAGCGCGCCGCCGCGATACACCTGAAATCGAGGGCCGAGATCGACGCGATCGCGAGGAGCGGTGCGATCATCTCGGCGCTGTTCGCCGAACTCGAGCCGCGCGTGCGTCCGGGGGTCACGACGGTGGCACTGGATCGTTTCGCCGACACCTACATCCGCTCGCACGACGGGGCAGTGCCCGCCTTCAAGGGTCTCTATGGATTCCCGGGTAGTGCTTGCATCAGCGTCAATGCCGAGGTCGTGCACGGGATCCCGAGGAGACGGCGGCTGCGTCAGGGAGACATCGTATCGATCGACGTCGGAGTCAGGCAGGGGGGTTGGTGTGCCGACTCCGCCTATACGTTCCCGGTTGGTGAGATCGGCGATGACGCTGCGCACATCCTTGCGGTTACTCGCGACGCTCTTCGGCTCGCGGTCGCGGCGGCCAGGCCCGGCCACCATGTGGGCGACATCGGAGCCGCGGTCGTGAACAGGGTGCATGGAACCGGGTTCGCGATCATTCGTGACCTCGTGGGCCATGGGGTCGGTCGCCAGATTCACGAAGAACCCCAGGTACCCAACCGGGGGCGTGCGGGACGCGGCGTGCGCCTTCATACCGGGATGGTTCTGGCGATTGAGCCCATGTTGTCGGCCGGGACGGAAGAGATCGTGACGCTTGCCGACCGGTGGACCGTCACCACAGCCGATGGTCGTCTCTCGGCTCACTTCGAACATACCGTGGCGGTAACGGCGGATGGCCCCGCCATCCTGACCGGAGGCGGCATCTGGGATCGGTCCGGCGCACCGAACCGTGGGGGCCAGCAGCCTGCAACCGGGGTCGGCACCCGTCTGACCACTACCGCCAGGAATCGGTGATGATTACCTTAATAAGCTATGCCCCGAACGAATATCCCGACCCGATCAGGAGGGTTTGGAGCCAGTGAAAGTAAGGACCAGCGTAAAGCCGATGTGTGAGTACTGCCGTGTCATTCGCCGCCGCGGGGTGGTACGCGTGATCTGCAGCCGGAATGCACGCCACAAGCAGCGACAGGGCTAGAACCGGACATGGCACGAATCGCCGGCGTCGACCTGCCCAGAGGTAAGCGCATCGAGATAGCGCTGACGTACATCTTCGGTGTGGGTGCGACCCGATCAAGAGAAATCCTGGATGCGGTGGGGATTGATCCGAATCGGCGTACCTACGAATTGAGCGACGAGGACGCCAGTCGACTCCGGGTGGAGATCGAGTCCAACTACAAGGTCGAGGGCGCCCTGCGCACCGAAGTCTCCATGAACATCAAGCGGCTCATGGACATCGGCTGCTACCGGGGTCTCCGGCACCGACGGGGACTGCCGGTGAGGGGCCAGCGGACCCACACGAACGCCCGGACCAAGAAGGGCCCGCGGCGGGCCATCGCCGGCAAGAAGAAGGCGCCCAAGAAGTAGCGGGATTCACTGTGACGCCATTCCAGGGAGGAAGGTAGTCGTTTGGCCAACCCCAGATCGACCAGAGCCAGGAAGACCAAGAAGGTCGTCGAGTCCGACGGTGTAGCTCACATCAAGGCGACCTTCAACAATACGCTCATCACGATCGCCGACAAGGCAGGGAACGCACTCGTCTGGGCCTCTGCTGGAACAGCCGGGTTCAAGGGATCGAAGAAGTCGACCCCATTCGCGGCTACGATGGCGGCGGAGCAGGCCGGCAGGGAGGCGGTCGCCATGGGAGTCCGCAATGTGGTGGTTCGGGTGCAGGGTCCCGGGTCCGGCCGCGAATCCGCGATACAGGCTCTTGCCGCCGCGGGTCTGAACATCCAGTCCATCCACGACGTTACGCCGCTGCCTCATAATGGGTGCCGGCCACCAAAGAAACGCCGCGTCTGACGGAAGAAACCAGTTCATGGCACGATATACAGGTCCGGTTTGCAAGCAGTGCCGCCGCGAGGGACAGAAGCTCTTTCTCAAGGGCACGAAGTGCTACACCGAGAAGTGTCCGGTCGAACGCCGCCAGTATCCGCCGGGACACCTTGGTCCTGCCGCTGCGCGTCGACGCAAGCAGTCCGACTACGCCGTCCAGCTGCGGGAAAAGCAGAAGGTCAAGCGGATGTACGGACTCCACGAGAAGCAGTTCCGCAACCTGTTCGCGTATGCGGCCGGAAGACCCGGGGTCACCGGCGAAAACCTCATCGTGGCGCTTGAAAGCCGACTGGACAACGTGGTTTTCCGCCTCGGTCTGGCCGCCAACCGGCGACAGGCTCGGCAGTTGGTCCGCCATCGACATGTTCAGGTCAACGGCGCGACGGTGAACATCCCGAGCTACCGGCTGGCCGCGGGAGACGAGGTCGCACTGCGAGAGGGATCCCGCGAACTCGACGTGGTGGAAGCCAGTCTCGGTGCCCGTTCACGTCCCCAGCTGCTCGACTGGCTGGCCCTTGACGAGAAGAACCGGGTCGGCCGAGTGGTCAGGAAACCCACGCGCGGCGAAGTCCCGCTTGCCGCGCAGGAACAGTTGATCGTCGAACTCTATTCCAAGTAGGTATGGGCGGGTGGGTCCGATCCGACCTTGCCCATCGACCCGCGAGAACTTGAACGCCACCAGGGGGACACAGAGTTGAGTCTGGAGATTGATCTTACCGGCCTCGTGCTGCCGGAACGCGTAGAAATCGCAAAAGTGTCGGAGGACGGTCAGTCGGCGGACTTCGTCCTGGAACCTCTGGAGCGTGGATACGGGCATACGCTGGGCAACTCCGTCCGTCGCGTGCTGCTGTCCTCTCTCCGCGGGACGGCTGTGTGGGCGTTTCGGATCGGCAACGTCGTCCATGAACATCAGACGATTCCGTCCGTGGTCGAGGATGTCCACCAGGTCATCCAGAATCTGAAATACCTCGTGCTGAGCATGGACGACGATGTGGATGAAGCGGTCCTGGAGATCCGTGCCGCCAAGGCCGGGCCCGTCACGGCCGCCATGATCCGGGGACCCGCGTCGGTCACGATCCACGATCCCGACCATCACATCCTCACGCTGGCCGAAGACGTCGAAGTGAACATCGAACTCCATGTCAACAAGGGACGAGGGTTCGTGCTTGCGGACCAGCACCCGGTGCCAAGGAGCTCTCCCGTGGATCTCGTTCGCATCGACGCCATCTACAATCCGGTCCTCCGTGCCAACTTCACCGTTGAGGAGACCAGAGTGGGGCAGCGCACGGACTTCGACCGCCTTACGGTTCACGTGGAGACGGACGGGTCCATCGATCCCGAGAGCGCGATCCGCTATTCGGCGGAGCTCGTTCGAAGGCACCTGGAATACATGCTCTACTTCACGGAAGGCGGCCCTCCAAGAGCCACGACCGTCGAGGCCGTGCCCGTGCCGCCACAGATGGCCAGGCTCTTCGAGACTTCGGTCGATGATCTTGCAGAACTGGCCATGCGCTCTCGCAACTTCCTGAAGCGAGAGTCCATCAACACGCTGGGCGATCTGGTGAGCCGCACGGAGGCCGAGATACTGTCGATAGAGAAACTCGGCAAGAAGGCGATCAAGGAAATCTATGATCTCCTGGATGAGCACGGCCTCCGCTTCGGAATCAAGGTGGAACGTCGCGACGATGGGCGTCTCTTCTTCATCGAGGAGAAGACTCCTGCCGGGGCAGGCGAATAGAGGGCTTCCGGACCAGGGAACGAGAAACCATGCGCCACAGGAAAAAGGGCAGGGGCCTGTCGCGGTCCCCGAGCCATCGAAAAGCGTTGCTGAGGAACATGGCGACATCGCTCTTTCGACACGAGCGGATCAGCACGACGACGGCCAGGGCCAAGGAACTGCGCCCGTACGCAGAACGGTTGATCAGCCTCGCAAAGCGGGGCGACCTTCACGCGCGTCGGCTCGCGGCGCGGCGGATTGCGGACCGCGAGGTCCTGGGGAAGCTCTTCGACGATCTGGGTCCGCGCTACAACGACCGGCCCGGGGGGTACACGCGCATCCTGAAGCTCGGGACACGCAAGGGCGACGGTGCGGATATGGCGCTGATCGAGTTGGTAGATTAGAATCTCGCGGTGTACGAAGCCCGATCGGGCTCTCCAGCTCCAGACCCTAACACGGATGAGGAAGGCAGATGGCAACGGTCCTGAAATCCCGCGCGGGAGCGGCGAAGTTGGGTACTCCGCTGATGATACTGTGCTTCTTGGCGATCGGCGGCTTTCTGTACTGGCTTTCCGTCACGGCCGAACCTACCGAGGTGGTGGTCGAGGAAGAACCCGAGGAGGAAGTGGCGGTCAATGTCGTCGCTTTCGCGGACTTTTCTGCCGGGACGAGCAGCTACATCGGGGAGGAGATCACCTTGGAGGGGATCTCCGTCAGTAGTCTTCTGGGCCCTCAGGGTGCGTGGACGAGTCTGGAGAACGGCACTCCCTATCTGTTGCGCTTTACGGAATCCGCCCTTGCCGACTCGGTCGAAATCGTCAGCGGCGGCTCATTAAACGTGACGGGCTCGGTCGTAGCCATGTCCGACTCGATTCTCGATGCATGGGAAGCTGCCGGTGGTTTCCCGCAGGCAGGCGATCGCATGCAGGCCGAATTCGCCCTCGACTTCATCGAAGTGACTTCGGTCTCAGACGCCCAGGGCGGGTCCGACGACTCCTCTTCCTGAACGGCGGTCAATCCGGATCGGAAGCGCGCTGTTGATCCACGCTGGGTCACCGGCAAGGCGATTCGGGATCTGCCTGCGGATCGTCGGACCTCGATGAACCCCGAATCTGCCCGGGCGGACACCTTCGGGGTGGTCGGGTTGGGATATGTCGGGCTTCCCCTCGCCATTCAAGCCGCGGCAGAGGGTGTCCGGATCGTGGGATTCGATGTTGACACCCAGGTCGTCGATGGCGTCAACGCCGGACACAGCCATATATCGGACCTCACCGACGACGACGTGAGTGCGGCGCGCCACCGTGGTCTGCTCGAAGCGACCTCGGATACGACGCGCCTCTCGGAGTGTGCCGCGATTGCCATCTGCGTTCCGACGCCGCTCTCCAGGACCCGTGATCCGGATATCACCGCAATCCTCGCCGCGGCCAATGCCGTGGCGGAGGCGCTGGTGGCCGGTCAACTGATCGTCCTGGAGTCCACGACCTATCCCGGCACGACGCGCGAAGTGGTGCTGCCCATCCTGCGGCAAGGCGGCCTGGAGGTGGGCGAGGACTTCTTCCTCTGCTTCTCGCCCGAGCGGGTGGATCCGGGCAACCCGATCTGGAAGACGGGCAACACGCCCAAGGTCATCGGCGGCATCACACCGCGGTGTACGGAAGCAGGTACGGCTTTCTATTCACGATTCGTGGACCGGATGGTCACGGTCTCTTCGGCCGAGGCCGCCGAATTGACCAAGATCCTGGAGAACGCATTCCGGGCCGTGAACATCGGACTCGTAAACGAAATGGCGGTCATCGCGGACAGGCTCGGGCTGGACATCTGGGAGGTGATCGACGCCGCGGCGACCAAGCCGTTCGGGTTCATGAAATTCACCCCCGGCCCTGGATTGGGTGGGCATTGCCTTCCGGTGGACCCGCACTATCTGTCCTGGAAGATGCGGACACTGGACTACCGCACGCGCTTCATCGACACGGCGTCGGAAATCAACGCGGAAATGCCGACCTTCGTCGTGGGGAAGGTGAGGGATGCACTGAACGGTGCGCGCAAACCCGTCAACGGCTCACGAGTCCTCCTGCTTGGGGTCGCCTACAAGAAGGACGTGGACGATGTTCGCGAGTCGCCCGCGATGGCGGTCCTCGAGCTGCTTGAGCGGGACGGAGCAAAGGTCTGCTACCACGATCCGCACGTCCATCGATGGAACCTGCCGGACGGCCGGTCCAGAGAGTCGGTGCCCCTCGTAGACAGCCTGTTCAACGAGACCGACATCGTCGTGATCGTCACTGATCACTCGAGCTTCGACGCACAGCGGATATTCCGGCAATCAAGGCTCCTGGTCGACGCACGGAACCTGACGGCGTCGGTTCGCGAAGCCGTCGATACCGCGCGGCCACAGCGGTGGATCGTGAAGGGGTGAGGCTGCCACCAACAGCATCCGACCTCCCTGCCGTCGGTTCCCAAGCGCGGCTTCAACTGGGGGTTTCATGAAGATTGCAGTGCTCGGCAGCGGATATGTCGGGCTCACCACGGGTGCGTGCCTTGCCGAGACCGGCAATGACGTGATCTGCGCAGACATCCTCAGGGAGAGGATCGATGCTCTAAGGAATGGAGAGATCCCGTTTTTCGAGCCGGGTCTGCAATCGCTGGTGGTGCAGAACGTGGCCGAAGGACGCCTCAAGTTCACCACCGACGTGGCCTGGGCAGTGCGCGAGTCCTACATCATGTTCATCGCGGTCGGAACCCCCCCGGACGAAGACGATTCCGCGGATCTGCGTCACGTGATTGCAGCCGCCAGGGATGTCGGTCGCGCCATGGACGGCGAGAGAATCGTCATCACAAAGAGCACGGTCCCGGTTGGTACGGCCCGTCTGGTGCGTGAGGCGATCGAGGCCGAGACGGAGCACCCGGTTCGAGTCTGTTCCAATCCGGAATTCCTCAAGGAAGGCGCGGCGCTGAGTGACTTTCGCAAGCCGGACCGAGTGGTTCTGGGAGTCGAGGATGAAGGGACCGCCGAGGTGCTGCGAGACCTGTACGCACCGTTCGTACGGACCGGCAACGAGATCCTGGTCATGGACATCGCCTCTGCAGAGATCACCAAGTATGCCGCCAATTCCATGCTCGCGACGCGCATCAGCTTCATGAACTCGATCGCCCGCCTTTGCGAACGAACCGGTGCCGACGTGGACATGGTGCGCCTCGGCGTGGGTTCGGATCGCCGGATCGGCTCCACCTTCCTGTTTCCCGGGGTGGGGTACGGGGGCTCCTGCTTCCCCAAGGACGTCAAGGCTCTGGCGCGAACCATGAAGCAACTGGAGGTCGATGCCTCCATGCTCGATGCCGTCGAAGCGATCAACACCAGGCAGAAGCGCTGCCTCCTGGAGCGGTGCGTCGATCGTTTCGGGGGTGACCTGAGCGGCAGGACCTTTGCGGTTTGGGGGCTCGCGTTCAAACCCAACACGGACGACATGCGGGAAGCGCCCAGCCTGGTGACGATCCGCGGACTCCTGGATCGCGGCGCCAGGGTTGTCGCGCACGATCCGGTGGCGATGTCCCAGGCGCGTCGCATACTCGGCGATGCGATCGAGTACCGCGGCCTCAACTACGATGCCCTCGACGGTGCCGACGCCCTGATCATCCATACGGAGTGGAATCCGTACCGCAGGCCGGACTTCGCGCGGATCCGAACCTTGCTCGGACGGCCGATCATCTTCGATGGACGGAATCTCTACTCCGCCGGTACCATGAGCGAACTCGGTTTCGAGTACTACTCGGTGGGACGGCCTCCCGCGTGTCGCCGAGAGGACGGCTAGGCCGGTGCGCGTCCTCATTACCGGTGCCGCCGGCTTCCTGGGTTCACATCTCGTCGACCGATTCCTGAGTGAAGGATACCAGGTTGTCGGAGTGGACAACCTCGTGACGGGGTTCGCGGGCAACCTGGCCCACCTGGACGGGAACCCCCGTTTTCGGCTCATCGAACACGATATCAGCACACCCCTCTACTTCGATTCCGACCTGGAAGGGGTGTTGCACTTTGCGTCGCCCGCCAGCCCGGTCGACTACCTAGAGCTGCCGATCCAGACGCTGAAGGCGGGCGGACTCGGGACACACAACACACTCGGGCTGGCCTTGCGGCACGGGGCCAGGTATCTCCTGGCGTCGACGTCCGAAGTGTACGGGGATCCGCAGGTCCATCCCCAGCCGGAAAGCTATTGGGGCAACGTCAACCCGGTCGGGCCCAGAGGCGTGTACGACGAGGCGAAGCGGTATGCCGAAGCGATGACCATGGCCTACCGCCGCGCTCACGGCCTCGACACCCGGATCGTGAGGATCTTCAACACCTATGGGAGCCGCATGCGCCCCGGCGACGGAAGGGTCGTCTCCAACTTCATCGTGCAGGGACTTCGCGGCGAACCGATGACGGTGTACGGGGACGGGTCGCAGACCCGGTCGTTCTGCTACGTCGACGACGAAATCGAGGGTATCTTCAAGCTCTACCGATCATCTCGCGCGGACCCCACGAACATCGGAAACCCCGACGAGTGCGGAATCCGCGAGTTGGTCTCGCTGGTGATGGAGGCCACGGACAGCTCGGTTCCTCCGATCTTTCTTCCCTTGCCGGTGGACGATCCGGTGGTGCGCCGCCCCGACATTTCGGTGGCCCGGCGCGAGCTCGGGTGGTCGCCGACGGTCACGTTGCGCGATGGGTTGCGGAAGACCGTCGACTGGTTTCGCGAACTCGTGGACCGGCCGGATGCGAGGTCGCGCACGCTCTTCGGAGACTGACCGGGATCATCGCGGGAATGGAACGCTCTATATTTCAGATTGTAAGAACAGCCGGATCCGGGAATCGCTCGCCGGGTCGCGGCCTCGCGCAAAGTGGACAGGTGGACGAACGACAACTATCGGGATTGCCAGGGGTGAAGGAGACCGGCCGGCGCGTCCGCTCCGGGTGGCGTGCCGCCATGATCGCGGGCCTCGCCGTCCTGGTTGGCGGTTGCGACACGGAGGACGGTCTGGAAACACCCCGGGCACGGGGTGACCGGGCCTTTGCCCGCGCGGACTACGAGGACGCTCTCGCCGAGTACCGGCTGTACATGAGAGAGGATCCGGGGATCGACGCGACGCTCCGGACGGCGCACACCTACGCGATACTCGGGCGTGTGGACGAGGCACGAGTTCTCTACGACGAGGCGGTGCGCGAGGACAGCACGCACGCTGAACAGGCAGTATCCGATTTCGTCTCACGCGCCAGGGAGGCGTTCGCCGCAGGCGATCAGTACGGTGGCGCGTCGGCGATGGAAACGGCTGCCCTTTTCCGGCCCGGGATCGTTGTCGAGGATCTCGTGCTTCCGATGGCCCGGCACTACAGCAACAGCGGTCAGCACACCCGGGCACAGCCACTCTACCTGAGGGTGCTCGGCAGCCAGCGTCGCGACCCCGACATCGTCCTCGAGGCCGCACTCGCCCACCAGGAAATCGGCGACTGTGAGCGCGCGCTTGAGTTCTTCGACGAATTCATCGAACTGGCGCGGCGCCGCGAACGGGAAACCCGCTGGTACGTGGGCTCCTGCGCGTTTCAGCTGGCCCAGGAGCACATCGCGCGGCCAGCGTTTCAGGAGGCACTGGCGCGCGCGGCTGCCGAGCGTGCGGATACCGTTGGGCCCGAACTCTCCGGCGAGCCCCCGATCCCGGAGACAGGCGTACAGGAGGTGGCGGACGACGCTGCCGCGGAAGACATCCTCGGGCAAGTGCTCGGCTACCTCGACCTGGTGCTGGAACTCGAAGAGCCCCGCACCACGCTTCCGCAGGCATACTTCGAAAAGGCCGACATCCTGGCCCGTTTGGGCGAGTGTGACGCCGCGGTCGCCGCCTACGGCATGGTTGCGGTGGTCGATGTGTCCGGATCCGGCACGTTGGCCCGCCAGGCCCGCCAGCGCGTCGACCAGATCCGCTTCGCAGCAGGTGAAGGCCCGTGCTGACGCGGTCCGTGGCAGCGGGTGCCCTCGTGGGGCTGCTGGGCGCAGCCTGCGCGTCGGCGCCGCCCTACTCCGGGTGGACGGCCGAACAGCTGTACGAGCACGCGCAACGGGCGTTCGAGGACGGGGACTGGGGTGAAGCGCGACGCGCCTTCGAGCGGTTGGTCCTTACGTTTCCCGGCTTCGATCAGGCCGTCGAGGCGCGTCACTACCTGGCCCGGTCCTTCTTCAACGCAGAGGAGTACCTGAGCGCCGTTTCCGAATTCACGCGCATCGTGCAGGTGTATCCGGACCACGAACGGACGCCGGAAGCCTACATGGGACTGTGCAGGTCCTATGCGGGCATGTCGCCCCATCCACAAAGGGACCCGCAGTACACCATTCAGGCACGGACCACCTGCCGGAATGTCGCCGGCGACTTCCCGGGCACGCCTCACGGTGACTCGGCCTCGGTAGTTGCGCTGGAGATGCACAACAAGCTTGGCCGGAGGGCATACGAGGAGGGTTACTTCTACCTCCAGCGAGGAGTGCTGGAATCCGCCGAGCACGTCTTTCTCTACGTGCTGGAATCGTACCCGGATACCGACGCGACCCCACAGGCCATGGCCCGCCTGGTCGAGATCTACCAGGAATGGGGATGGGAGGACCAGGTCGAGGAGTTCAGACGGCGCCTGCTGAATACATATCCCGACTCGCCCGCGGCGCAGGAACTGCTGTTGCCGGTAGCGAGCGACACGGTCCCGACCGTCAGGAGCAGAGCCCCGCCCGCGTCCGGCTAACCCGTGCCAATGGCCCCCTTTGGGGGTGACCTGACCACGGGACGCCCGAAAGGATGGCAGCATGCGCGTTGGGGTGTTTGGCGGGACCTTCGATCCGCCTCACATCGGTCACGCGATAGTGGCCAGGGAAGTCCTGGAGAAGGCACGGCTCAGCCGCGTTCTCTGGGTTCCGGTTTCGATTGCGCCGCACAAGGCAGCCCGAACGATCACTGCGGGTGCCATACGGCGCCGCCTGGTCGCGGCCGCCATCCTCGAGGAGCCGAGGTTCGAACTCTGTGACCTGGAACTGGAGCGCGGAGGCGTGTCCTACACTGTCGACACACTGAGAAAGCTGAAGGAGGACCATCCCGACTGGTCTCTCTCGTTGATCGTGGGAGCAGACCTCTTTAGCCGGTTCGATCGCTGGAAGGAGCCGGAGGAGATCGCCGATCTGGCCGAAGTCATCGTCGCTACCAGGCCGGGCAACCATGGTCCGCACGCCGGCGATGGAGGAGTGAGTTTTCGGACGATACCGGTAACAGCGGTCGCAACGTCGTCGTCGCACGTGCGTGGGCGGGTCGGGAGGAACCTGTCCGTTCGAGACATGGTAGCGCCCGCGGTTCTGACCATAATTCAAAGTGAAGGGCTTTATGGAGCACCTGCCGCCGAGGGAGAGGCCGGACCGGCGGTGGAGGACTCCTCCGGCTGAGCCGGCAAGAGAGCGAATCAGGGGGAAGCAATGATAAAAGGCATCATGAAGAGAATCGTCGGGTCCCGGTACGCGCGTGAGGTGAAGCGCCTGGGGCCCCTCGTCGACGAGATCAACGGGCACTACGCGGCGCTGGAAGCCCTGTCCGAGGAGGAACTGCGCGCCAAGACCCAGGAGTTCAAGGACAGGATCGCGGCGAAAACCCAGGAGATCCTCGACGAGATCGAGGTGCTCCGCGGGCGGAAGCGAACCGCCGCCGACTCGGACGAAAGGGAAGAGCTGAGCGTCGAGATCGGCCGGCTAGAGGAGCACTACCGTGCCAGGCTCGCCGATGCGCTGGAAGAGATCCTGCCCGAGGCCTTCGCGGTCGTGAAGGCAGCCTGCCGCCGTCTGATGGGCCGCCAGGTCAAGGTCACCGGGCAAACGCTCGAATGGGACATGATCCCCTACGACGTGCAGCTCATCGGCGCCATCCAGCTGCACCGCGGACGGGTCGCGGAGATGGCCACCGGCGAAGGGAAGACGCTGGTCGCTACCATGCCGCTGTACCTGAATGCGCTGGCGGGGCGGGGCGCGCACCTCGTCACCGTCAACTCCTACCTCGCGCAGCGCGACGCGGAGTGGATGGGGGCCATATACAGCCTGCTCGACCTCACGGTCGACTGCATCGACCTCCACGAACCGGGCACGCCGGAGCGAAGGGGCGCGTACAACGCGGACATCACGTACGGCACGAACAACGAGTTCGGCTTCGACTACCTCCGCGACAACATGGTGCACACACTGGAGCAGAGGGTCCAGCGAGCGCACCACTACGCGATCATCGACGAAGTCGACTCGATCCTGATCGACGAGGCCAGGACGCCGCTCATCATCTCGGGGCCGGTGACGCGCGATACGTCTACGCCCTTCAAGCAGATGGCACCGGTGGTGGGCGGGCTACACCGGAAGCAGTCCCGAATGGTCAACCGTCTTGTCGCCGAGGCGGAGCGCGAACTCGGGTCCGAAGGGGACGAATACGGGGCCGGCGAGAAGCTCCTGGCCGCAAAGCGGGGCGGGCCCAAGAACAAGCGCCTGATGAAGCTCTTCGCCGACCAGCCGGGCGTGGTCAAGCTGGTCCAGAAGGTCGAGGGCGACTACATGCGCGAGAAGCGCCTTCACGAAGTCGACGAAATGCTGTTCTTCGCGATGGACGAGAAGGGAAGCAACGTCCATCTGTCGGACGCCGGGCTCGACGAGCTCTCTCCGGACGATCCCGCGGCATTTGTCGTGCCGGACCTTTCGGAAGTCATGGGGGACATCCAGGAGGACGAGGAGCTGTCGGTCGAGCAGAAGCGGGCCCGCATGGAGGAGCTGGAGGCCGAGTACGCCGACAAGTCCCAGCGCATCCACGTCATTCACCAGCTGCTCAAGGCGTACACGCTCTTCCACAAGGACGAGCGCTACATCATCGGCGAGAACGGGGCCATCGTAATCGTCGACGAGTTCACCGGAAGGCAGATGCCGGGGCGCCGATGGAGCGATGGGCTGCATCAGGCGGTCGAGGCCAAGGAAGGGGTGGAGATAAGGGGGGAAACCCAGACGCTGGCCACCATCACCATCCAGAACTACTTCCGCATGTACGACAAGCTTGCGGGGATGACCGGGACGGCAGAAACGGAAGAGACCGAGTTCCATCAGATCTACAACCTCGATGTCTCGGTGATTCCCACCAACCGACCCATCGCCCGTGACGACCGGGACGACCTCATCTTCCGCACGCGGCGCGAGAAGTACCTCGCGCTCATGGACGAGATCGAACGCCTGCACCGGCTTGAGCTGCCGGTCCTCGTCGGCACCACCAACGTGGAGGTGTCGGAAACGCTGTCACGCATGCTCAAGCGGCGCGGCGTACCCCACAACGTCCTCAACGCGAAGCAGCACAAGCGCGAATCCGAGATCGTGGCCGAGGCCGGCCGTCCCGGCGCTGTGACCATCGCGACGAACATGGCGGGGCGCGGCACCGACATCAAACTCGGGCCCGGCGTCACCGACGAGCGCACCATGGGGTGGGCCGGCGAGCGCGGACTCGAGCCGGAGACGGTGGCGCCGACCGATCCCAACCGCTACGAGGACCTCGACGGCAAGCCCGACGACCACCTCATCGAAGTCGGCGGACTGCACATCCTGGGATCGGAGCGGCACGAAGCCCGCCGCATCGACCGGCAGCTCAGAGGCCGTGCGGGCCGCCAGGGCGACCCGGGCGCGTCACAGTTCTTCCTGTCGCTCGAGGACGATCTGATGCGTCTCTTCGGCGGCATGGAACGCATCGCGAACGCCATGGAGCGAATGGGGGCCGAGGAGGGCGAGGTCATCACGCACCCACTCGTCACCCGTTCCATCGGCAGGGCGCAGAAGCGCGTCGAAGGCAACAACTTCGAGGCGCGCAAGCGACTGCTGGACTACGACGACGTGATGAACCAGCAGCGCGAAGTCATCTACGACCTCCGCCTGTTCGCCCTCGAGGGCGGCGAAGACCTGAAGGGCGAGATCTGGGAGATGGTGCGCCACACGATGGACACCGTATTCGAAGAGCACCTGCCCAACTCCGCGCTGGAGGAGGGCATCGAGGTGGGCGGCCTTAGGCAGCGCATGCTGCTCGATCTGCACACCGTGCTTCCACCCCTGGAGAACGAGCAGGATCCGGAGGACGTGGATCGCGGAGAGGTGCTCACGGTGGCGGAGTCGGCGGTCCGCGATGCGTTCGAACGGAAGATCGAGTCTTTCGGGGAACACGGTGAGCGGGTGATGAGCTTCGTCATGCTCTCGACCATCGACGGAAAGTGGAAGGATCACCTTTACGATCTCGACCACCTGAAGGCGTCCATCGGTTTCCGCGGGTGGGGACAGAAGGATCCCCTGGTCGAATACAAGAAGGACGCCTACGAGATGTTCGTCAACCTCATGGACGACATCCGTCGCACGGTTACCCAGCAGTGTTTCCGGGTACGCCTGGAGCAACGTCCCGCTGTGCGGCCGCCGCCAATGAGACGAATGACCTATTCGGGACCATCCGCAGACCGTTTGGGGTCGCCGGCTCGCGGGCGCGTTGCGGCTGGCCGCGCGGGGTTGCCGCCCGCGGCGCCAGGACCATCGGAGACGGGGGCGGCTACGGATTCGTTGGGGATGGCGCCCGCGGCCCGACGCGGGGCCGCCGGCCCCGTGGCGGCACCGACGGGTCCCGCGGGTCCCGATGTCCGCCGGCTGGCGACCAACCGCGGCGAAGAAGCGCGGTCCAGGGCACCGGTCAGCGTGGCCAAGGCACCGGGGCGCAACGCCCCTTGCCCCTGTGGAAGCGGACGAAAGTACAAGAAGTGCTGCGGACGGCACGGCTAGCCGCCGGGTCGCCGGGGGTGGCGTCGCCACGGGTGGAGATCGAGGCTCTGGCCGGGGTCGCGGCCCAGCCCCCGGAGGCGCGGCCCCGGGAGCGGTTGCAGCGGTACGGTCCCAGTCCTCTCTCCGAAGAGGAACTGCTGGCGCTGCTGATAGGGGCGGGCAGCCGGGCACAGCCGGGGCGGGTCCTGGCGGGTCGGGTGCTCGACCTTTCCGGAGGACGGTTGCATGAGCTGGCGCGGATGGATTTCGGGCGTCTCATGGGAATACCGGGCATCGGTCCGGCCGTGGCGTCCAGGATCGTGGCCGCAATAGAACTGGGGCGCCGGATAGGGTCGGCCCGACCGGCAAGGGAAGACCCGATCACGGGACCGGCCGACGTGCACGACCTCTTCGCTCCGGCGCTCGCCCACCTCCCGCACGAAGAGTTCCACGTCCTCCTGCTCAACTCCCAGAACGAACCCATTTGTCAGCGCCAGGTGACGAGGGGCATTCTGGACGCGTCACTCATCCACCCCCGTGAAGTCTTTCGCGACGCCATAGTCCTGAGGGCTGCGGCGCTGATTCTGGTACACAACCACCCATCCGGCAATCCCGAACCGTCCGGAGAGGATCTGCAGGTCACCAGACAGCTCAGCGGGGCGGGGGATCAGCTCGGCATTCCCGTGCTCGACCATGTCATCGTGGCCGGCGAGACGTTCTCTTCGCTGGCCGGCCGGGGGTGCCTTGGCGGCGCAGGTGGAAATGTCTAGTGGTCCAAGGACGTACTATCTTTGACTTGCGCGTGACCTGAAGTCCGGCGGCTTGCACAGGGCCGGACGAGTTGTCAATGCCCTCGGGAACCTCATGTCGGAGGACCATCGATGAAGCACCATTCCTCGTCGTTTCCTGTCCGTTTCCCGAGTCTGATCGCCCTGGCGGCCATGTGCGCGCCGGGTGTTTGGACTCCGGCCGTGTCCGCCCAGGTTCCGGACCCGGACCAACCCATCCCGCCCGACCCCGCGGTGATGACCGGCAAACTGGCCAACGGCTTCACCTATTTCATCCGGGAGAACGACCAGCCCGAGAATCGCGCGGAGCTGCGGCTGGTGGTCAACGCGGGATCGATCCTCGAGGACGACGACCAGCTGGGGCTCGCCCACCTGGTGGAACACATGGCATTCAACGGCACGGTCAACTTCGAGAAGCAGGAACTGGTCGACTACCTTGAGCTGATCGGGATGCAGTTCGGACCGGATGTCAACGCGTACACGAGCTTCGACGAAACCGTGTACATGCTGCAGGTGCCGATGGACGATCCGGATATTCTCGCCACCGCCTTCCAGATCCTTGAGGACTGGGCCCACGGTGTCCTCTTCGACCCCGAGGAGGTCGACAAGGAGCGCGGCGTCGTGATCGAGGAATGGCGGGGCCGGCGCGGGGCCGGCGCCCGCATGCAGGACAAGCAGTTCCCGATCATGTTCGAGGGGTCGCTCTACGCCGAGCGTCTCCCGATCGGCAAGCCGGAAATCGTCGAGTCGGCCCCGGCCGAGCGGCTGCAGCGCTTTTACGAGGACTGGTACAGGCCCGACCTCATGGCGGTGGTGGCGGTCGGCGACTTCGATGGCAACGAGATCAGGACCATCATCGAGGAGCACTTCGGCGGGATCGAGGGCCCCGCCGACCCGCGACCGCGCTTCGAGGCCGAAGTGCCGGTCGATCACCCCGCCCGTGTGGCGATCGCCAGCGACGTGGAGGCGCCGCAGAGCCGGGTGGGGGTCATGTACAAGCAGTTGCCGAGCCCGCAGGGGACCGTGGCCGACTTCCGGCGCAACCTGGTGCGGAGCGTGTACTCAGGCATGCTGAACGCCAGGCTCGACGAACTCCGGCTGCAGGCCGATCCGCCGTTCGTGATCGCGGGCTCGGGCGGGGGTGGCTTCGTAAGAGGCGTGGACGCCTATCAGCTGATGGCTTTCGTGCCGGAAGGCGGGATCGTGCGCGGGCTCGACGCACTGCTGACGGAAGCGGAGCGGGTCGTCCGTCATGGTTTCGCCGAAAGCGAACTGGAGAGGCGCAAGATAGCGATCAGCCGGTCGAACGAGCGCAGTCTGGCCGAGAAGGGCAACCAGGAATCGGCGCTGCTCGCGAGTCGATACGTGCAGGTGTTCCTGGAGGGGAATCCCTACCCGAGCATAGAGACCAGGGTGGCGCTCACGGAGGCGCTGCTCCCCGGCATCACGCTTGAGGAGGCCAACAGTGTGGCGCAGGGATGGCTGAACGAGCAGGGCCGCGTGATTCTCGTCGATTCCCCGGAGAAGGAAGGCCTCGACGTGCCCACCGAGGGTGACCTCTCGGGAGTGTTCGCCGCGATTGGCGGCAAGGACATCGCGCCCTACGAGGACGCGTCGACCGACGCTCCACTGCTCCCGGTCATGCCCGAGGGCTCTGCGGTAGCGTCCGAAGAGGTGGTCGATGACGTGGGTGTCACGATATGGACCCTCGAGAACGGCGTGCGCGTCGTGCTCAAGCCCACCGACTACAAGGACGACGAAATCCTGTTCTCGGCGACGAGTCCCGGAGGCAGTTCCCTGCTGACGGACGAAGTCTACCGCGTGACGTCCTGGGCCGGGCCGGTGGTGGGTCAGTCGGGCGTTGGCGACTTCGACCAGACGGAATTGCGGAAGAAGCTCACAGGCAAGGCGGTTTCCGTTTCGCCTTCGATCGGCTCGCTGAGCGAGGGCCTCAGCGGCAGGGCCTCGCCCAAGGATCTCGAGACCGCGTTCCAGCTCATCTACCTGTATTTCGACTCGCCGCGACTGGACGAGAACGCCTTCTCGGCCTTCAGGACCATGCAGACCGGGATCTTCGGCAACATGGGGGCGACCCCCGAATTCGCCCTGAGCGACACGGTTTCGAGAACCATGAGTCAGGGGCATCCCAGGTCGCGCAGCCTCTCCCAGGTCATCGAAGACCTGGAAGTGGCGGACCTCGATGCAGCCTTCGACGTGTACAGGGACCGTTTCGCGGACGCGTCCGACTTCACCTTCTACTTCGTGGGGGCCTTCGAACCGGAGGCGGTACGGCCGATGGTGGAACAATACCTCGGTGCTCTGCCCGACCTGGGTCGGGTCGAGGACTGGCGAGACCCGGGGATAGACCCGCCCCCGGGCGTGATCGAAAAGGTCGTGCACAAGGGGCTCGAGCCCAAGAGCCGCACCCAGATCATCTTCGCGGGTGACGCCGAGTACTCGCGCGAGGGATCGATGGCCATTTCGGCGCTGGCCGACGTTCTGGACATCCGTCTCCGCGAATTGCTTCGTGAAGACCTCGGAGGCACGTACGGGGTTGGCGTCTCCGCGAGGATCAGCGAAAGGCCGGACCAGGAGTACCGTGTGAGCATCAGCTTCGGCTCGGCGCCCGAGCGGGCGGATGAGCTGAGTTCCGTGGCGTTCGAGGAGATTGAGCGGATCAAGGCGGAGGGGCCGGACGAGGAGACCGTTGCGAAGGTTCGTGAAGCGCAGAGGCGGACCAAGGAGACGAACCTGCGGGAGAACCGCTACTGGCTGAGCCAGTTGTCGAGCTACGAACGCCTTGGCATCGATCTGGGCGAGGTGCCCAGCTACGAACTCATCGAGAGCTGGACGGCCGAGCAGGTACGGCAGGCCGCGATTCGCTATCTTCGCACCGACCGGTACGCGAAGTTCGTTCTGTTGCCGGAGCAGAAGGTACCGTAGCGGAAGAGGCTCCCTGACCCTCCGGGTGCCTCGTTCGCGGGGTGCACCCACAGCGGGTTAGCGGAGCCATGACCGATTCCACCCCGGCAAGACGCGAACGGGGGGACCCGCGGGCGGTGGGGGGGCCACCACACACAAGCGGGGGGGGGGGCGGGGGGGGTGCGGGGACGCATAGGCCGCCCCGCCGCCCGCGG
>VXMI01000188.1:29352-48175 GCA_009841165.1 Gemmatimonadota bacterium
CCCGCCCGCCCCCCCCCCCCCCCGGGGCCCCGCGCCCACCCCCACCCCCCCCCCCCCCCCCCCCCCCCCCCTCCCCCCGCCCCCCCCCCCCCCCCCACCACGACAGCATCGCGGCGGAGGTGGCGGGGCGGATCGCGGCACTCATACGGCGCCGCGCCCGCGGCGGGCGCGCCGCCGTACTAGGCCTCGCCACCGGATCCACCCCCCTCGGCGTCTACCGCGAGCTGATCCGTCTCCATCGTGAAGACGGCCTCGACTTCTCGAACGTCGTCACCTTCAACCTCGACGAGTACTTCCCCATGCGGCCCGGGAGCATCCACAGCTACCACCGCTACATGTGGGAGAACCTCTTCGACCACATCAACATCCCTCGGGAGAACTGCCACATCCCGCGCGGCGACCTTGCGGAAGACCTGGTCGAGGTGCATTGCGCCGACTTCGAGCGCCGCATACAGGCGGCCGGCGGGATCGACCTCCAGATCCTGGGGATCGGGCGCAGCGGGCACATCGGCTTCAACGAACCGGGCTCGGTTCGCGACTCGCGCACCCGCCTCCTCTACCTCGACACCGTGACCCGCGCCGACGCCGCGGCCGACTTCTTCGGCCAGGAGAACGTGCCGCCCCAGGCGATCACGATGGGGGTGGCGACCATCCTGGAGGCGCGCGAAGTCATCCTGCTGGCGACGGGAGAGCACAAGGCCGAGATCGTGCACCGCAGCGTCGAAGGCCAAGTGCACGCCGACGTGGCCGCGACCTTCCTTCAGCAGCATCCCGCCGCGACCGTCTACCTGGACCCGGCGGCCGCAGAAGATCTGACCCGCATCCGCACGCCTTGGCTGGTGCAGGAGGTCGACTGGACGGCACGGCTCGAGACCGACGCCGTGATCTGGCTCAGCCGACAGACCGGCAAGCCCATCCTCCACCTCGCCAACGAGGACTACCGCGCCCACCACCTCGCCTCGCTGGTGGCGCGCCACCGGTCGGCCGAGCCGCTCAACGGCGATGTCTTCAACACCCTCATCGCCAAGATCCGGGGCAAGAGCCGTCTCCCGCGCGGCCACGAGATCCTGGTCTTCTCGCCGCACCCGGACGACGACGTGATCTCCATGGGGGGCATGCTGGCCAAGCTGGTCGAGAACGGGAACCGGGTGACGGTCGCCTACCAGACCTCGGGCAACATCGCCGTCTTCGACCATGAGGTGCGGCGCTACCTCGACTTCATGAAGCGCGCGGCTCACGTCATCGACCTGGGCGGCCCGGAGCAGGCCGAGCGGGTCATGGATGCGATCGAAGACGGGCTGGCGCGCAAGGAACCGGGCGACATCGACCCCGCGGTGGTCCAGGACCTCAAGCGGGTCATCCGCGAGAGCGAGGCGTCGGCCGGGATCGAGGCGCTGGGCCTCACGGGGGACCGCGCCCGATTCCTCGACCTGCCATTCTACCAGACCGGCGAGGTCAGGAAAAACCCCATCTCGCGGCGGGACGTCGACATCGTCCACGGGCTGCTGGACGAGTTGCGCCCGACCATGGTCTTCGCCGCCGGCGACCTCTCCGACCCGCACGGCACGCACCGCATGTGCCTCGAGGCCGTCCAGCGCGCGCTCGCCCGCTATACCGGGGAGCCGCCGTGGTACTGGCTTTACCGAGGTGCCTGGCAGGAATGGGGGATCAGCGAGGCCACCGTGCTGGTGCCCCTGTCGGAGCACGAGCTGCGCCGCAAGGTGCAGGCCATCTTCCGCCACGAGTCGCAGAAGGACTCCGCGCCCTTTCCGGGCGCCGATCCACGCGAATTCTGGCAGCGCGTGGTGGCCCGCAACCGCGAGACCGCCGACCTGCTTCAGTCGCTGGGACTGCCGGCATACCGCGCGATGGAGGCGTACGTGGTCACGCGCGACGGTCGGCCGGTGGAAGCGAAGGAGATTCCGACTTCGTCGCTGGGGGAAACGGGAGACTGACCGTACGCCTCGCCTCGCCGCTCTCGGCGCTGACGCGGGATTATCCGCGGACTGCTAGATTAACCGCCCCTCAACTCACCGCGTGCACACCGTTCCAAGGCGGCAGCCATGTGCAAATGTCCTGTCTGTGACGCGAGCGTCACCATCTCCGACGACCCTGTTGAAGGAGAGCTCCTGGAATGCGAGGAATGCGGCATCGAACTCGAGATCCTCGCCCTCGATCCCATCACGCTCGGCGAAGCGCCGGAGATGGAGGAAGACTGGGGTGAGTGAGGAGCCCGCGACGGGCCCGGGCGTGCAGTCGGGCGCCGGATTGCGGATCGGAGCGGCCGGATGAGGGTCGGATTCCTGCATTCCCTGATCCGCAAGGACGAGAAGCTCCTGATTGCGGAGTTGCGCAAGCGCCGCGACATGGAGGTGGTGTTTCTCGACGACCGGCGGCTGGTGTTCGATCTAGAGGCGCGGCCCGAGGTCGACGTCGTGCTGGAGCGATCGATCAACCATTCGCGCGCCATGCACGCGCTCAGGCTCTACGAGGGGGTCGGCATCCGGTGCGTCAACGCGTACGAAGTGGCGCGCCGGTGCGGCGACAAGATCCTCACCGCCGCGTCGCTGCGTGAGAACGGGGTACCCCAGCCGGAGCTGCGGATCGCGTTCACGCCCGACTCCGCGCTCGCAGCCATCGAGGAGCTGGGCTATCCGGTGGTGCTGAAGCCGGCGGTCGGCTCGTGGGGGCGGCTGCTTTCCAAGATCAACGACCGCGACGCGGCCGAGACGATCCTCGAACACAAGTCGATCCTGGGGAGCTATCACCACTCCATATTCTTCGTGCAGGAGTATGTGGAGAAGAAGGGTCGAGATATCCGCAGCTTCGTCGTCGGCGACGAATGTGTGGCCGCGATCTACCGCAGCTCCGAGCATTGGATCACCAACACCGCACGGGGAGGCCGCGCCTCGAACTGCCCGGTCACCCCGGAGCTGGCGAAAGTCTCCCTGTGGGCGGCCGATGCGATGGGCGGCGGCGTGCTGGCGATCGACCTCTTCGAGACGGCGGGCGGACTGCTCGTCAACGAGGTCAACTACACGATGGAGTTCAGGAACAGCATCGAGGTGACCGGCGTGAACATCCCGGAGCGGATCGTGTCGTACCTGGCGGGGACGGTCCGGTGATCCGGCCGGCTTGCACACCATGGAGCCACTCGTGATCAACGTCACGATCGCGGGCGGCTCCGGCTACGCCGGCGGCGAACTCCTGCGCATCCTGCTCGCCCACCCCGACGCCGAGGTGTTGCAGGTCACCTCGGAGCGCCTGGCGGACAAGTTCGTGCACCGGGCCCACCCCAACCTCCGGGGCCTCACCCGGATGAGGTTCGTGCCCCTGGGCGAGCTCTCGCACTGCGATGTCCTCTTTTCGTGCCTCCCGCACGGCGAGTCGGCCCGCCGCATTGACGACTTCCGCGCGGTGGCCGACCGCATCGTGGACCTCGGCGCCGATTTCCGGCTCACCGACCCCTCCGTCTACGAGCGGTTCTACGGGCGCACGCACCCGCGTCCCGACCTCCTCGGCCGCTTCGTCTATGGCATTGCGGAGCTCAACCGGGACGAGCTCCGCACCGCCAGCCTGGTGGCGTGCGCGGGGTGCAACGCCACGGCCACGGTCCTCGCGCTCCGCCCCCTCTACCAGGCAGGGGTGGCGCAGTCGGCGGTGGTCGAGGTCAAGGTCGGGTCCAGCGAGGCCGGGAACCGCGCGAGCGACGCCAGCCATCACCCCGAGCGGAGCGGCGCGATGCGGTCCTACAGGCCCACCGGACACCGCCACATGGCCGAGATCGAAGCCGTGCTGCCCGGCCCGGTCCACTTCTCGGCCACCGCGGTCGAGATGGTGCGGGGAATCCTTGCCACCTGCCACGTCTTCGTGGACCGCCACGCCGGCATCGACGACAAGGCGCTCTGGAAGATCTACCGGCGCGCCTATGCGCTTGAGCCCTTCGTGCGGATCGTCAAGGAGCGCACGGGCATTCACCGCTACCCCGATCCCAACATCCTGGCCGGGTCGAACTACTGCGACATCGGCTTCGAGGCCGACCGCAACGCGAACCGCGTCGTGGTGCTCGGCGCGATCGACAACCTGATGAAGGGGGCGGCGGGGCAGGCGGTGCAGGCCTTCAACATCATGCACGGGCTCCCGGAGCGGCGCGGGCTGGAGTTCCCGGGCCTGCACCCGGCCTGAGCGCGACAGGGCCCGACGCCATGTGCCGCCTTCTCTGCGTCCGCAGCGACGAGGACTTCGAGATTGAGGAGCACCTGGCCGCCCTCGCCCACATCGCCCGCCACAGCGAGGAATACCAGGGCCACGGCTGGGGCTGCGCCTGGCTGAATGACGAGGGCCGCTGGCGCCTCCACCACGACATCGCCCCGATCTGGGAGGACACGCGGCGCCCTTCCGGCCACACCACGCTGCTCGTCGCCCACGCACGGAGCGCCTTCCGCGACGAGGGGATCCGCGTCGAGAACAACATGCCGTTCTTCGACGGCGAGCGCGTGTTCGCCTTCAACGGCGAGCTGCACGGGGTGCGGATCAAGGAACGGGGGCGGATCGGCGCCGAAAAGGTCTTCAACTTCGTCAAGCGCTTCGACCACGGAGACTTCCTCCAGGCGCTCGAACGCGGCCTCGACGCGCTCGAACGGAGGACCCGCTACCTGCGCGCCGCCAACCTGGTCGTGGCGGACACGGCCCGCCGGGTGCACTACGCATCGCGTTTTCGCGAGAGCCCCGCCTATTTTCAGATGCACACCGCCCGCAAGGGTGCCGCGCACGTGCTGTGCTCCGAGCCATACCGGTCGGGCACCTGGACGCCGGTCGAAAACGGGTACACCGGCGTCCTCTGACGCCGCCCAAAGAGGGAAACGCGCAGATGCTGCTGATCAAGATCGGAGGGGGTGCATCGATCAACCTTCCCGGCATCGCGCGTGACATCAAGGGACTGGAGGACCAGATCGTGATCGTGCACGGGGCCAACGCCCTGCGTGACTCGCTGGCCCGTCGCCTCGGGGTGGAGAAACGCATCCTCACCTCGGTCTCGGGCATCTCCAGCGTCTATTCGGACGAGGAAATGATCGACGTCATGTTGATGGCCTACTCCGGGCTCCGAAACAAGCGGATCGTCGAACTGCTGCATCAGCACGGCGTGAACGCCATCGGCCTGAGCGGACTCGACGGGGCGATGGTGCGCGGCACGCGCAACAAGGGCATCCGGGTGCGAGAGCGCGGCAAGACGCTCATCAGGCGCGATCTTTCGGGCAAGCCGGTCGCAGTGAACCGCAAGCTCCTGGGGCTGCTCCTGGAGAACGACTTCACGCCGGTCATCACCGCGCCCATCATCGACGAACGCAACGCCGCCATCAACTCCGAGAACGACGATGTCGTCACTCTGCTGGCCCACGCTCTAAGCCCGGACTGGGTCATCCAGCTGATCGAGGCGCCCGGCTTACTGCGCGATCCCGAAGATCCGACGTCGGTCGTTCCCACCATCGCACCCGATGAAGTCGCCCGCTGGGAAGACCAGAAGAGCAGCCGCATGACGCGCAAGATGAAGGCGATCTGCCGCGTGGTACGGCCCGGCGTGACCAGGGTGCTCATCGCCGACGGGCGCAGAGCAAGCCCGATCACGAACGCCATGGCCGGCCACGGCACGGTGGTCGCATGACGTTCCGCGACACCGAGCGCCAATATGCACTCGAGGTCTTCCCCAAGCGCGACATCACGCTGGTCGGGGGGCGCGGGGCGGAGGTGTGGGACGACAGCGGCCGCCGCTACATCGACTGCGTGGCCGGTATTGGTGTAGCGAGCATCGGGCATGCCAACCCGGCGGTGGCCGAGGCGCTGGCGGCGCAGGCGCGGACGCTGGTGGCCTGCCCGGGTATCTTCTACAACGATGCGCGGGCTCGCCTACTGGAGAAGCTCGCGTCGATCGCTCCGCCGGGCCTGTCGCGGGGGTTCTTCTGCAACTCCGGTGCCGAGACGATCGAGGCCGCGATCAAGTTCGCGAGGCTCACGACCGGGCGCCCCGGCGTGATCTCGGC
This sequence comes from Gemmatimonadota bacterium, assembly GCA_009841165.1. GTDB lineage: Bacteria > Gemmatimonadota > Gemmatimonadetes > Longimicrobiales > Gaopeijiaceae > Bin94. The sequence continues at coordinate 35,391 of VXMI01000188.1, forward strand.
CATGCGGGGCTTTCACGGCCGCACCCTGGGCGCGCTGAGCGCGACCCACAAGAAGCAGTACCGGGAGGCCTTCGAACCGCTCGTCCCAGGCTTCTCGTTCGTGCCGTTCAACAACGCGGACAGGCTGCGCGCGGCTGTCGGCGACGACACCGCCGCCGTCGTGATCGAACCGGTGCAAGGCGAGGGCGGCATCCGCCCTGCCACGCCGGAATTCCTGCACGCCGCGCGCGAGATCTGTGACGAGACCGGCGCGCTGCTGGTGTTCGACGAGATCCAGACGGGCTTCTGCCGCACGGGCCGCATGTTCGCCTGCGAGCATCACGGCGTGGTGCCCGACATCCTCTGCCTGGCCAAGGCGATCGCGGGCGGCGTGCCGATGGGGGCGGTCATGGCCAACGACCGCGTCCAGCCGCCGCCGGGCAAGCACGGCACGACCTTCGGCGGCAACCCGCTCGTCTGCGCGGCGGCCCTGGCCGCCATCCGGTTCATGGAGGAGGAGCGGCTGGCCGAACGCGCCGAGCGGCTGGGCGAGCGGTTCCGCGAGCGCTGCGCACCGAGGCTGTCCGCACGGGTGCGCGAACTGCGCCAGATCGGCCTCATGATCGGAATCGATCTGCGGGAACGCTGCCGCCCCTACATCGACGCGCTCGCGGAAGCCGGGGTGCTCACGCTGCCCGCGGGCACCACCGTGATCCGGCTTCTGCCCCCGCTGGTCATCACCGCGGATCAGGTCGACGAGGTCGTGGAGGCCGTGGTCGGGGTGCTGGGGTGAGCTCCAGCGCTCCCAGCGCGAAGAGCGGCCCCCAGCTCTGAAACCGCTGGCCGCACCCGCGCCCCGTGCGCGCATCGAAATTCTCGCGGCAGAATCCGGTGCGGCGGCGGTCGGCGAGGAACATGCGCGCGCCCTTCCACGCGAGGTCCGACGCGAGGTCGTCGAACCCGTACCGGCGCAGCCCCTGCAGCACGAGATAGTTCATGGGGGGCCAGATCGAGCCGCGCCAGTACTGCTGGTCGGCGAACGCGGGGTCGTCGCGCGAGATCGTGGGCAGCACCCAGTCGCCCCAGAAGCGGGCCGGGTCGCGCAGCACGCCGGCCATGCGCCGGGCACGCCGCCGTGAAGGGATCCCGGCAGTGAGGGGGAGGAAGTGCGACGCTGCCACCCGCTGCGACCGCCCGCAAGGCAGTTCGTCGAGGTAGAGGCCGGCGGCCTCGTCCCAGAGGGTCCGGTTCATCGTCTCGGTGAGGCGATGGTACATGGCGTCGAGCCGCCGCGCGGTGCGGCCGTCGCCCAGGATGCGCGCGATGCGTGACAGGCACGCCAGGTCGAGCGCGCGGTAGCTGCACAGGTCGACGGCCGACATGGCGAGGACTTGGCGTTTACGATCCCACTCGACGTCGTCCCAGAGCGGGAGGTCGTCCTGGCCCGACTCCCAGGCCGCGCGCTGGTGGCCGCTCGCGCCCAGCTCCCACTCGGGGACCTGCTCGGGAGGCGGGACCAGCACCGTGTCCGAACCCCACGAGAGCAGGCCCGGAGTGAGGCCTTCGCGGCGCGGCCGTCCGTCCTTGTCGGCCACCCACCAGTCGCACCAGGCGAGGAGGCCGGGATAGGCGGTGGCGAGGGCATCGCGATCCGGGTGGATGCGGTACAGCCGCAGCGCGGCGAAGGAGCCGACCGGGGGCTGGGAGCGGTCGGGCGTGCCGCAGCGGCGGCTGCGCCAGTTGGGGACGTTGCCGTTCGGGTAGCGGGTATCGAGGCCCGCCAGGAGGGTGGACCAGGCCAGTTCGCCGGAGACGGTGGCCAGGAGAAGCGCGTTGAAGAAGGTGTCCCAGCCGAAGATGGTCCAGTCGTCGGGCTCGGGAGGACCGGCGCGGGCGTCGGGCCGGGGCGTGTCGGTGTCCGGCGCCGCGCGAGGCTGCGGGAAGATCCACCGGCGGCCCGCAGGCGTGTAGAGCCGTCCCGTCTCGGGCTGGAGCAGCACGGTCCACATTAGGTTGTCGGTAATGCTCTCGACCAGGTCCTCGCAGTCGTCCGGGGAGCGGGGGCGGCGCCGATCCCAGTCGGCGCGCGCGTTGTCGATCCAGGTGTCGACGTCGCCCAGCAGCCCGGCGGCGCGGGTTGCCGGGCTTCCAGCGCCCCAGGCGGCGACGGCGGCCAGGCGGGAGGTGTCCCCGGGCTCGACAGCGAGGCATCTCGCAGGCTCACCGCGTCCAGGTTGCGGCGGTCGGCATGGCCGTGTCTCCGGCGAGAACGCGGCGGCGATCTCCAAACCACCAACAGAGGCACACCACAACCCATCGGCGGCGGTTTCCTCCTGCCATCGATCCCGCCACCCCCACGGCGCGTCACCAATCACCATCAGGCGACCGGGCACCATTGCCGTCGCGCGCAGAGCCACCGTGTCATTTCGACGCGACCACTCCAGGATAAGGGTGCTCGCCGCCGGTCGTGAGCTCTGCGACGGTTCGACGGAGAGGTCGAACTCCATGCGCGCATACGAGCCGTCGGGGGCGTGAGGCCCAACCCGCGAGACCATCCAGTGCCAGTCGTCGAGATCGCGGTGCCGTCCGTCCGCGTCGGTGAAGCCGACACGCAGGCCGATTCCGCGGTCCGGTCCCGAAGCGAAGACCAGGCCGGCCCAGCGCCGTGCTTCAAGAGCACCTATATGCATGCGTGGGTGTCCCGTGACATCTCGGTTGTAATGCGGACGTTACATTATGTAATGTTCAGTTGTCTTGTTGTGTTCCTCAAGACACTGGTTGGACGAAGATTCGACAAGAGCGGTCATTCCAGTGCTATATTGCGCCATGGACACGCATGCGAGTGGCCGTTCGCTCCGCGTCCTCGAAAAGCTGCCACCGTTCCCTGAAGGATGGTACTTCCTCACGGATCGCAAGACCCTGGAGGAGAAGAAGCTGATCGAGAGGAAGTGGATGGGCGAGGAGATCGTCGCCTGGAGCGACGACGATGGTCGCGTGTGTGTCGCCGACGCCTACTGCCCGCATCTGGGGTCGCACATGGGACCGGCCGTGGGTGGTGTGGTGCGCGACGGGTGCCTGGTCTGTCCGTTCCACGGATTCACGTTCGACACGACCGGCAGGTGCGTTTCCGTTCCGCATGCCCCGGCCCCGAAGGCCGCGCGATTGAGGATTTACGAGACGCACGAGATCCTCGGCATGATCTTCGCCTGGTGGGGTAGCGGCGGGAGAGAGCCGCAATGGCATCTGCCCGAGGAGCCGCCCACGGGCTCGGACTGGAGCAGTTTGCGCTCCACCAGGTTGCGCTTCCGGGGCCATCCGCAGGAGACCACGGAGAACTCCGTGGACCTGGAGCATCTGGACTACACGCACGGCTATCATGACGTGGAACCGACCGCTCCCCTGGCCATCGACGGCGCCTATCTGAAGAGTTGCTTCGACTTCAGGAACGTGCGCAGGTTCGCGGGTGTCGTCGACATCGTCTCCGAAGTCTCGGCCATCACCCACGTCCATGGGCTGGGGTTCTCATTCGTCGAAATCCGCGAAAGGACGGTCGGCATGGATGCGAGAATGTGGGTTCTCGCAACGCCCGTAGCGGACACGCGGCTCGAGCTGACGCTGGTTACCCAGGTACGGGAAATCCGCAGGCCGGGACGATTCTTCGTGGGCCTGGGGTTCCTGCCCGTGCCACTGCGCCACAGGCTGATGAGTCGCTTCTTCCTGGCGGAGGAGAGGCGGTTCGTCCTGCAGGACGTGGTCATCTGGAATCGGAAGCGGTATTGTGTCCCGCCCCGGCTGTCCCGGGCCGACGGTCCGATCGGGAGGTACCGCCTGTATTGTCGGCAGTTCTACCCGGAACTGCGATCGCGGGTCGAGCCGACGCGCCGGCTCGGATTGGTGGGCGTGGCCGGCCGTCCGGCGGGAGAGGGTCGAGGGTGACCGTCAACGCCCAGGCAGGAGGTGATGGACAGATGGCTGTTGCTACAGAGGAAGGGCTCTCGACCCTGCAGTTGAGCCTGCCCGAAGAACTCATTCTGATGCTCCTCAACGAGGAGAACGGCTACTTCCACCAGGTGCCCGGCTGGCGATTGAACTGCGCCGTCGTGGGCGCGGTGCTCGCGGAACTCTCCCTGCTTTCGCGCATCGATACGGACCTGGAATCGTTGTTCCTGGTAGACGCGTCGAAGACCGGGGATCCGGCGCTGGATCCCATTCTGGAGGAAATCGCGGCCGAACCCGTCCAGCACAACGCTCAGTACTGGATCGAACGGCTCGCCCACCGCGCCGAGTCTGTCATCGACCTGACCCTGGACCGCCTGGTCGACCTGAAGATCCTCGAATACCATGACGGCGATTTCTGGACGGTGGCTGGTACCGTGCGGCATTCGGACATGTACGGCGACCCGGCGGAGGATACGGCCGGGCAGTTCATCAAGACGCGGATCGGCAAGGCGATCTTCACCGACGCGATTCCGGATCCGAGAGACGTGATCGTCATTTGTCTCGTCAATACCTGCGATGTCTTCCGGTTCATGTTCCAGCTCGATGAAGAGGCCGAGGAGCGCATCGAGTTCATCAGCAAGATGGACCTGATCGGTCGCTCCATTGCCGCCGCGGTTCTCCACAATGTCGCGGGACCGCTGCTTCGGCGTTCCCGTTTGACCAAGCACATTCCACGCGTTCCACTGCGTAAGCTTCTGTCCAATCCCTATGCGCGCAACGGCAATCTTCCCGCGGTTTTTGCAGATCTCGCCAGGCAGTATGGCCCGGTGTACCAGATCCGTCCACCGTTCAAGAAGCCCATGGTCTTCCTCGCCGGAACCGAAGTAAACCGCTGGACCAATCGGCACGGCCGGATGCACCTGAGGACGAGGGACTACTTCGCCGACTTCGAGAAGGTCTATGGCGCGTCCGGCGTCCTGCCCTCTCTGGATGGCGCGGATCATTTCCGGCTTCGCAAGGCTCTGGCACCGGCGTACTCACGCCGGAGACTCGCGGATCAGGTGGACGATCTTATCCGCCATACCCGGAAACACCTGGCGGAATGGCGGGTCGGTGACACCGTTTCCGCGACGAAGATGTGTCGTCGAATGATCAACGCGCAGATTTCGCCGATGTACGTCAGCGTGGATTCGCAGGACATCTTCGACGACCTGTCGGTATACAAGGAACGGGCGCTCAACGTTCACATCACCAAGGCCCTGCCCAGGTTCATGCTGAAGACTCCGGGCATGAAACGGCGGGCCAGGGCCGTGGACACGCTGCTGGGACGCATCCAGAGTGTTCATACGCCCGCGCAGCGCGCCGGGTGCCCGCGGAACCTCGCGGATGATCTGCTCAGCCTCAATGCGAGCGATCCGCAGTTCGTTCCGGAGTCGAATCTGCGCTTCGCCCTTTCGGCGGCGCTGATTGCCAGCGTCTACCTGGGTGACGCGTTCAGCTTTGTGGTCTACGCCATGGCGTCAAGGCCCGCCGACTACGCGAGGATTCGGGACGAAGCCGCCGCCCTGTTCGGAAACGGCGATCCCGATGGCGACGACTTTACACCATCCGCGCTGGACTTCACGCACCGCTTCCTCATGGAGTGTCTGCGGATGTACCCGATCGTGCCGATGTCCATGCGCACTGTCATGAATGGCTGCGTGGTCGAGGGCTACGAACTGCCGGTGGGCAAGACAATCCTGATCGCGCAGACGGCCACCCATTTCATGGACGAAGTCTTCCCCAACCCGTTCACATTCGATACGGACCGCTATCGGGCTCCGCGTAATGAGCACCGGGGTCCCGGGTACGCGCCGTACGGCCTGGGCACGCACAGGTGTCTCGGCTTCCGGTGGATGGAACTGCAGCTGGCCATCAACGTTCTCATGGTCGCGCACTACTTCACGGTCGAGGTGTTCCCGGAGGATTTCAAGTTCCGGTTCAATCCATTCCCGTCGATGAAGCCGAGCAAGAAGCTGAAGTTCCGGATCGCGGAGCAGGTGCGGGAACTGCCGGCCTAGTCTGAAATGAGCGGGAACTCGAGCAACCACGGAGAGCCTGGCGGCCCCATTGCGTACATGGCGAGCAACGGCGTCGCCGCCAATCTGCTCATGTTCGGGATCATCGCAGCGGGTCTGGTGTCGCTGACCGGTCTCGAGCAGGAGGGATGGCCCGAGGTACCCTTCAACCAGTTCGAGATCTCCGTGCCCTTCCCCGGCGCAACCCCCGAGGAGGTGGAGGAGGCCATCGTCGTCAAGATCGAGGACCAGGTCCGGGGACTCGCCGATGTGAAGGCGGTCAGGTCCATAGCCGCCCCGGGGATGGCGTCCGTCAGGGTTGAAGTCAACTCCGGCACGGACATGGGCGCCAAGAAGGACGAGATCGAGTCGGCGATCGGGCGCATTCAGACGTTTCCGGGCGAAGCCGAGCGGTTCCAGATACGCGAGATGACCAATGCTCAGAGCGTGATTCGCCTGATCGTGTACGGCGACGTTCCCGAGCGCGCGCTCAAGGAGCTCGCTTACCGGATCGAAGACGACCTCGCCGCGCTTCCCGCCGTCTCCCAGGTCGTGACCAGCGGAGTGCGCAACTACGAGGTTTCGATCGAGGTGCCGCTGCAACGTCTCAGGGCTCTCGGGCTGACCCTGACCGATATCGCGAACACGATTCGGCGCAACTCGCTGGACCTGTCCGCGGGGAGCATCGATACCCGGGAGTCCCAGGTGCGGGTGCGCACGCTTGGCCAGAGCTACGACCAACAGGATTTCGAGGAAATCGTGCTCCTCAGCCGGGGCGACGGCACGGTCGTGCGCCTGGGTGATGTCGCCGAAGTGCGTGACGGTTTCCAGGACACGGATCTGATCGTGCGGCATCAGGGCCAGCCCGCGGTCTTCGTCGAGGTATCCCGGGCGAAGGGCGAAAGGGTCATGAGCGTGGCGCGTGCCGTCAAGGAGCATGTAGCCAACGAGGTGATCCCTTCACTCCCCAACGGCGTGGGCGTGACCATCTGGAACGACGACTCCACGGCGTTCACGGAGCGTGCCGCCCTGCTCGTCAAGAACGGGGCTTTGGGGCTGTTGCTGGTGTTGATTGCGCTGGGCCTTTTTCTGGAAGTCCGGCTGGCCTTCTGGGTAGCCGTCGGCCTTGGCGTTGCGGGGATCGGCGCCCTGTCGGCCATGATGATGTTCGACATCGCCATCCACGCCGTCTCGCTCTTCTCGTTCGTGCTTGCCATCGGAATCATCGTGGACGATGCGATCGTCGTCGCCGAACATATCCATCTGGAACGAATGCGAGGCACTCCGGGGGTGGCCGCCGCCATCCGCGGTGCGCGGCGGATAAAGGTGCCGCTGATCTTCGCGGTGCTCACCACCATCGTTGCGTTCGTCCCCCTTCTTTTCATTCCCGCGGGATTCGGAGAGGTCTGGAAGGCGCTACCCATCATCGTCATCGCCATGCTGGTGATCTCACTGGTCGAATCGCTGCTGGTGTTGCCCAACCACCTGTCGCACCGTCTGCACGGGCCTGATTGGGCGCCCCGCACGGGCGCGGAACGGTTTGTCGCCCGTATTCAGGGTAGGGTCGACTCCCTGCTGAACCGTTTCATCCAGGGCCCCCTGGATCACGGGATGCGGTTCGCGACCGATCGACCCGGCGTAACGCTCTCCGCAGCTGCAGCCGTCTTCATTTTGACCATTTCCCTGCTGCCGGCGGGCATCGTACCCACCACCTTTGCGACCGAGGTTGAGGGGGATTTCGTAACCGCCACCCTGCAGATGCCGGACGGAACCACCGCGCCGCAGACGGACGCGGTGGCACGGGAACTGGAGGCGGCCGGTCACCGGGTCATCCAACGTCTCTCCGAGGGCCGGCCCGCGGATGCGCCTCCGCTTCTATCCGGTGTTACGGTCGTCGTCGGCCAGCGGTCGCGGATCGAGACTGGAGGTCTCAACCCGTCCCCCACCCTGAACCCCGAAGCCAATATCGCCACCATCGAGTTCAAGCTCCTGCCGGCGCAGCAGCGACGCATCACTTCGGGAGAAGTCATGCAGGCCTGGCGCGAAGAGGTGGGTATCCTGCCGCAGGTGCGCGCGATCACCTTCATGAGCGAGATCTACACGCTGGGCAACCCGTTGGAAGCCGTGCTGTCCCATCCGGATCCGGAGCGCCTGGTGACGATCGCATCGTCCGTGGTCGATGAACTCCGTCGATTGTCGGGGGTGTTCGACATTCGCTCGGACCATACGCCCGGCATCCCGGAAGTTCAGCTGGGACTGTTGCCTGAAGCACGAACCCTCGGCCTGACGCTCGACGCGCTGGCCGAGCAGACGAGAGCCGCCTTCTTTGGGGCGGAGGCCCTGCGGGTGCAGCGGGGACGTGACGAAGTCCGGGTCTACGTCCGGCTGCCCGAGGAGCAGCGCAGCTCGATCACCGACATCGAGAGCTACCTGCTCCGTACGGAAACGGGCGCCGAGGTGCCGGTGAGTCGTGTGGCTTCACTCAGTCCGGGCATGTCGCCGCCGGTCATCCGTCGCCAGGACGGCCAACGCGTCGTCACGGTCACCGGTGATGTGGACCCCAATGTGATTTCCGCCGGGGAGGCCAATGGCATCCTGGAAAACACCATCATCGCGGGACTGGTCGATACGAACCCCGGTCTGACCTATACCTTTGGCGGCGAACAGCAGCAGCAGCTCGACTCTCTGGGCGCGCTCTACCGCGGTTTCGCGATTGCGTTACTGATTATCTTCGCGCTGCTGGCCATTCCGCTGCGTTCGTATACGAAGCCGTTCATTATCATGGCCATCATCCCGTTCGGGTTCGTCGGCGTGATCCTGGGCCACTGGGTCCTGGGAGTGGCGCTGAGCGCGGAGTCCTTTGTCGGGATATTCGGGCTGGCGGGCGTAGTGGTGAACGATTCCCTGGTCATGATGGACTTCATCGATCAGGAACTCGAGGAGGGCCTGCCGCCGCGCGAGGCGATCATCGAGGGAGCCAAGGGCCGTTTCCGTCCGATCATGCTGACTTCGCTGACCACCTTCCTCGGGTTTACGCCGCTGATTCTCGAAGACGCCATTCAGGCCCAGTTCTTCGTCCCCTTCTCCGCCTCGATCGGGTGCGGCATCCTCTTCACCACGGCCTTGCTGATGTTCCTGGTGCCCGCGCTGTCCTCGCTGCGCCTGCACGTGACCACCCGGGCTGGCTAGCCGTCAAGAAGGCTTGCGCGCCAGGAAACAGTAGAGCGGCGTGAAGATCCCGGTCCTGCCGCCAGCGACGTAGGCGTCTGCAGTCCGATCCATTAGCCTGACAACCTCCGCCGATCCCCTGGGGAATACCCGCAGAAGCTCGGCCAGCCTGGATCCCCAGAAAAACACCTTGCGGCCCAAGGGAATCTGGACGATAGCGGTGCCGAGCCGTCCGTGCCGGGTCTCCATGGGCCGATACCACGGCGTGGCCGGACCGGTCTCATCGACAGCGAGGTCGGTTGCCTCCAGGACCTCGAACCCCGCGGCTTCCAGGGCCCGGTCTACCTCCCCGAACGATGCGATATCCTTGAGCGCGATGCCGCGCATAAGTTCCCGCTTGATGGTCCGGTGGCGATCGTCGTCGGGATTGTACTTTTCCGTCATGCACATTTCCTGGCCCCAGAAAAGGGCTCCGGGCTTCAGGACACGATGGATTTCGGCAAACGCGCGCGCCTTGTCGGGAGCATGGCAGGTCGATTCGATCGCGTAGCCCCGATCGAAGGTTGCGTCCGCGATGGAGCTCATGTTCATGAAGCTGCAAGCGAGGCAGTCGATCATGTGATCGAGCCCCGCCTCGGCATTCAGCGACCTGGCCCTGCTCAACTGGACTTCACTGCTGTTGATTCCCAATACCCGGACGCCGGCCTCGCGGGCGACGCGGCGCATTGGACCTCCGATCCCGCAACCGATGTCGGCCACCGTCATGCCCTCGCGCAGTTCCAGCTTGGCGATCATCTGCCGCTGGTGCCGGATCTTGGAGTCCTTCAGGCTCTCGCCGGGCGACAGCGGCGCAAAATGCAGGGATTCTCCCCAACCGAAGACCATCAATTCGCTACAAAGGTCGTAGTACTCCGTTACGGTCCGGGTGTGGTCGTAGTCGGCTGCGCGGCCATCCGCGGCGAACGCCCTGTCCGTCCATCCTTCGAAACCCCGCACGCGACGGCTGACGTTCGTGTCGCCGAACGCGGCCTTCAGTCCATCGGATAGTCGACGCAATTGCTTCGCTTTCTCATGTGGGTGTCAATGGCCATTGATCGAAGGAGGCCCGGCCTGGTCATGGATCTCTCGGTGTGAGTCTCAGCACGGCCGTCACGCGCCCCGCCTCGCCGGCAAGGCTGACGCCGATGCTGCCCGGGCGGCTCGACACGGTGGCGGCGGCATCGTCCGCGGCGGCATCGACCGGCGTGCCGAAGAGATGGACGTCGTAGTCATGAGCCGCCGTGCCCTCGATGGTCAGCAGCCATCCGCCGCCGTCAGCGACCAGGTCGATGATCCGGAGGCCCGCGCTCCGCTGCCCCGGCTGCAGGTCGATGCGCGGGGGTGCGACGGCGAGGCCGCCCCGCCAGGTGGCGATCACCTGAGCGGATCCGTCCCCCGTCAGACGCAGCGCCCGGGGCACAACCGTCGCATCCGTCGCTCCCACCGGCATGTCCGGCACGAAATCGATGTCCACCGGCGGGCCTTCTGAACGGACCACCACGCGCTGCTCCCCACCGGTGCCGGTCCAGCGCCGCGTGATGTCCACATCGACCGTCGTTTCACCCACCCGCAGCCCGCGCACCGACGCTCCCTCCCAGTCAGCCGGCAGCTGCGGAGCGAGCCGGGCCCGGCCGTTCGGCGCGTCCGGCTCCCACCCGAAGACACCGCGCAGCAGCGGCGTCACCAGCATCGAGGTCGCGAAGAACTGGTGCGGCACCGTCTGGTCCAGCGGCTGGTAGAAGCTCCCCGAGAAGAGCTCGCCGTGGCGGCCGAGGCTCCAGTCGAAGGTCATCTGCCTGATCGCGTCCATCAGGTGGAATCCCGCCCACGGCCGCCGGTAGCGGTACTGCGCCCACGACGCGAAGCCGGTCACGAAGGGCCACACGGTGCCCATGTTGTACTGGAGAGGGTCGTAGAGCTCGCTTTCGGTCGAGAGCATGTGCGCGCCCCAGTCCGATGACACGCGGTCGCCGGCGATCAGCGCCAGCGTCGACTGGGCTCGCTCGTCGTCCAGCAGGCCGAAAGCGGCCGCCGTAGCCGGCCACACGGTCAGGTTGTCGTTGGTGCCGCCGCCGGCGAGGATCCCGAACGCATGGTGGCCCACGTCGGGGCGCCAGTACGCGTCGTTCAGCGTCGCGCGCGCGGTGGGCGCGATCCGCGCGGCCTGTGCCGCCAGATCCCCGTCGCCCAGGTGCTCCGCCATCGCCAGCGTGCCTTCCAGCGCGGCCACCCACACGCCCGCCAGGTAGATGTCCTGGTGGAGCGCCTCGCCCAGGCCGCCGACCTCGACCGCGCCCAGCCCGCCCACCGTGTTCTCGATGATGCCGTCGCCGTCGGTCTCGGCGCTCAGGCACCACGCCCACGCGCGCTGGTACGCCGGCCACAGCTCGCGCAGCAGGTCGTCGTCGCCGCTGGCCAGCCAGTACTGGTATACCGCGAACATCCAGTGAGGCGTCGTGTCGGCGTGGTAGTAGGCGTAGGGGTAGGTGTCGAACCAGTCGATGTGGGCCGCGGCCTGCGAAATCTCGTGGGTGATCTTCCCGTCGTCGCGCTGGTACTTCGCCAGGAACGCGAGTTCCTCGGCCACCAGCTCCCACTGCCCCAGCGCGTCCATCGCGTAGGTGTTCATCATCGCGTCGCCGCCGAAGAACCAGCCGAATCCCGGCCGTCCGCCGTCGCCCGACAGTCCCCAGCCGGCGACGAAGCCGCACCCCAGGTCCGGGTTGCAGACGCGCTGCTCCTCCAGGTTGATCTTCGCCCATTCGAGCGCCAGGTCGAGCGACGGATCAGGCGTCACTACCGAGACGGTATTCGCCAGCACCGAGTCGGCCCACCCCCGCGTGTCCCGGTAGAGCATCTCGGCGCCCGAAATCAACCGTCCGTACCGCGCAAACACCGTATCGCGCGGAACCGTCCCCGCCGCCACGGCGATCGGAATGAACTCCGCCCGCGCGCGCTCCGGATCCACCGGGATGACCATCGTGCGTGGCGCCTCGCCCAGCTGGTGCGCCGGATGCTCGACCGAGTTGGTCGCCCACGGCGAGCCCACCACCGCGTTGCGCGTCTGCAGGCTCTCGGAGAGCACGAAGACGCGCCGGTCCCCGTCCCAGTACGCGTACTGCCCGCCGAGCGACCCCGGCCACATGTAGTTGAGCACCGGGTGGAACTCGGCGACGATCTCCATCGGCTCCGGGCTGTCGACCTCTAGCAGCACGAGGAGGCCGGTCGCAGCCGTGTCCCTGGGCGCGAGTATGTGCTGCCGCACCTGAAACGCCGCGTGGCTGTACGTGACGGTCGTCATCTCGGGCCGCACATGCACCGTGCGCGCCACCTGCCCGCCGGAAATCGGGGCACCATAACCGGATGTCGAAAAGGCGAGACGGAAGCCGCCCCCTACCTTGAGCGGATGCACCCACAGCTCGGCCTCGCCCGTCTCCAGCCCGAGCCATGCCGCGCGGGGTCCGGTCACGCCGAGGTATTCGCCGGGTCGCACGGGGCCGGTCAGCTCGATGGGCGACGGCGCGATCGCGAAGCGCGGGACCGAGAGCGCGGCCAGGTCGCCGGGCGAGGGGTCGGGGAGGCGCTGGGCCGCGGTGTGGGTGC
>VXMI01000221.1 GCA_009841165.1 Gemmatimonadota bacterium
TGTGGCAGGGGGAGCGGATCGACTGGAGCTGGGCGGTGTCGTACTTCTGGAGCGGCGGGAAGGAGCACTGATGCAGTAAAGTCAGCATTACAAATTGGAATGTATGCTTTACATTTCGTTACTCGCGCGCCCTCCGCACGCTGACACTGCCATCCCGCCGGGCGGTGACGGTGACCGTCCCGTGCAGGTCCGTTCTGAGTATGTGGGCGCCCTTGCGGCGCAGCCGGGCGAGGACGACGGGGTCGGGGTGGCCGTAGCGGTTGCGCGCGCCGACGGGGATGATGGCGTACTCCGGCGAGGTCGCCTCCAGCAGCGCTTCCGATGTCGACGTGATGCTGCCATGGTGGCCGACCTTGAGCAGCGTCACGTCGTTGTCGGCCGGCGTGGCAGCCGCCGCAATCAGCCGCGACTCGATCTCTTCGCCGGCGTCGCCCGTCAGCAGCGCCGAGAACTCGCCGAACTCGACGCGCATCACGACGGACCAGTCGTTGGGGTGGTCGGGGTCCAGGGTGGTTTCCGCCGGCGGACTGAGCACCCGGAACACGACACCGTCCATGGTCCACACGTCGCCCGTGGCCGCGCGCCGCCACGGCACGCCCCCGTCCCGCGCCTCGGCGAGCCCCAGCATGTGCCCGCTCTGCCCGCTTCCGAGCCCGGGCCCCAGGACCGCGCCGGTGCGGACGCTTCGCAGAACCGACGCGAGCCCCCCGGCGTGGTCTTCGTCGGGGTGGGTGAGGATGACCGCCTCAAGGCGGCGCGCCCCCTGCCCGTGCAGGTACGGCACCACGCGCGTCAGGCCTGCGTCATGGCCGCCCATGCTGCGCGGCCCGGCGTCCACGAGCATCCACCGTCCCCGCGGGGTGCGGATCGCGATGGCGTCGCCCTGACCCACGTCGATCGCTGTGATCTGCAGGGTCCCCCGCCCCGCCACCGAGAGCGCGGCCTGCCCGGCCCAGAGCGTCGCGAACGCAGCGAGCGCGCACACGGCTGCGCGGACGGCCGGCCGGATGCGCCAGGTCGTGTAGCCCAGCAGCATCGGAGCGACCCCGCCGACGGTGAGGAGCGCGGCTTCGCGGGGCGCCACCATCGCCACCGTCCCGGGGAGCGCGCCCAGCCACGCGGCCACACGGGTGACCGTCCAGAGCAGCGCCTCCGCGCCCATCCCGGCGACGGCGGCCCCGGGGACGTGCAGCACATCCATCACGATCGCCGCGATGACGCCCGGGACGGCCGCGGCCACCATCGGCGTGAGCAGGATCGACGACGGCAACGACAGCAACGGAATCTGCCCGAAGTGGTACGCGAGGACCGGCGCCGTGAAGACCGACGCCCCGATCCCGGCCGCGACCGGCGACGCGATCCACTCCCGGCCCCGGTGCTCCGGCCAGTGGCTCATGATCCACCGCGTCATGACCAGGATCCCCGCGGTCCCCGTGACCGTGAGCTGGAAGCCGGCGCCGGCGACGGCCTCCGGACGCAGCAGCGAGATCATCAGCATCGAGAGGCCGAGCGCCCCGAGCGCGCGGGCGGGCGAATGGCGGAGGCGGCCCGCCACGAAGGCCGTCGTCATCCAGGCCGCACGGGTCGCCGAGGTCGGCGCGCCGATGACGAGCACATACGCCCACACGCCGACCGCGATGCCGAGCGCGCGGCGGCGCGGCGGGAGTCCGGCGACCGAGAGGAGCGCGCCGAGGAGCGCGGCGATGACCCCCACGTGAAACCCCGAGATCGAGAGCAGGTGCGCGGTGCCGGATCGCGCGAACGCGTCCCACAACTCGCGTGGGATCCCGTCGCGCTCGGCGAGGACCAGCGCGGACGCGACCCCGGCCTGCGTGCCGAGCCGGCGGTCGACGGCCTCGGCGGCGCGGCCCCGGACGGCGGTGCGGAGGCGCGTCGTCCAGGGGACCGTGAGCGCGGGGTCGTCGGCGGCGGCTTCGGCCTCCTCCTCCTCGACGCTCGACGCGCTCAGGTAGACGGCCTCCGTCCCGTCGGGACGCACCGAGCGGAACCAGAGTCCCTCGACCGTGACCGGGCGGGCTTCGGGCGGCGCGCCGTCGCGGGTGTAGACGCGGACATCGGCCGCACACGGGGAGTGGTGGCCGTCGCGATCGGCGCCGCCGCCACCGCCGTCGGCCAGCACCCGCAGCGTCGACGCGCCCTCCCCGCTGACCGCGGTGAAGTAGCCGGTGACCCTTGCGGGTGCGCCGTCGGGAGCGGCCGGGGCGCACTGCTCCGCTGTCCGGCGGTCGGCGGTGGCCCAGGCCAGCCCCGCCACGAAGCACAGGAGCATCGGCAGGACGCGCGATTCGGGACCGCGCCATAGCGCGATGGGACAGCTGACGATCAGGAGTGTGAGGAGGGTCCGGTCGAACCCCATGGCCGTGCTGGCTGCCGCTCCGGCGGCGAAGCCCACGGCGGTCCACAGGATCGGGGGCGCGCCCCTCACTCCAGAAGCGTTTCTCCCTTCGGTTGCTCGCCTCGTGGCTCGGCACCGCGGGCGGCGAGCTGGTGCCGGTCTTCGATGTGCCGGTCCTCCATGTGCCGCTCGCGCAACAGCCTTCGGACCTTGAGGTCGGCGTTGATTCCGGCGCCCAGCATGACGGCCATCCCCGCGACCATGCCTCCGAAGGCGACGAAGGTCACGGGGACCCCGTAGAGGGTGAAGAGTCCGAGGTCGATCGTGACCTCGCGGCCCGCGTTGGCGATCGCGAAGCCGATGCCCCCGGCGACGACGAGGCCCAGGCCCAGCCAGCCCACAAAGCGGCTCACGCGCGCCTCGCCCCGTTCACGCGCGCTCCCCTACGAAGGTGGGGCCGGTGGTGCGGGTCAGGCGGGCGGTCAGGTAGGTGCCGATGTCGGACTTCGATCCGGGCACGACCGCCGCCTTGCCCCGGCGGGTACGCCCCAGGACCATTCCCTCGCTGCGCGCCTCGCGTTCGATCAGCAGCTCTTCCACTCGGCCCACTTCGCCCTGGTTGATCTCCTTCTGGATCGAGCGCGTCGTCTCGATCAGCCTTTCCAGCCGCTGCTGCCCCACCTCGTCGTCGATGAACTGGTGGGCGGGCAGGCGCGTCGCGGGAGTGCCCTCGCGGGGCGAGTACCTGTACGTGAAGGCCTCGTCGAACCTGACACGCCCGAGCAGGTCAAGCGTCTGCTCGAAGTCGTCCTCGCTCTCGCCCGGGAAGGCGACGATCACGTCGGTCGAGAGGGCGATGTCGGGCAGCGCGCCGCGGATGAGGTCGACCTTCTCCATGAACGTCTCGGCGGTGTAGCGGCGGAGCATGCGGCGCAGCACGCGGTTGCTTCCCGACTGCACGGGCAGGTGGAACTGCTCGCACACGGTGTCCTCGCGCGCCATGACCTCGACGAGCTCGCCGGTGACGTCGTTCGGGTGCGGCGAGGTGAATCGCACGCGCCGGATCCCGGGCACGCGCGCGACCGCCTCGAGAAGGCGCGCGAACGAGACTTCGCCCCAGCTGTACGAATTGACGGTCTGGCCCAGGAGGGTGACCTCGGTGATCCCGTCGCGGGCGACGCGCCGCACCTCGTCCAGGACCTCGTCCGGGTCGCGGTTCTTCTCCGATCCGCGCACGTACGGCACGATGCAGAAGGTGCACCGGTGATTGCAGCCCCTTTGTATGGGGACCCAGGCGGTGACGGTCGAGCGGCGGCGCTGTTCCAGCCCGCGGTAGTTCTCGTCGAGAGAGAGGTCGAGCACCGAGAGACGCCTTCGGCTGCCCGCGCCGGCGCCGGGCGCCCCGGTCCCGCGGCCGCGGATCTCGGCGAGCGCGCTGCCGAGGCCGCGGTACCCGTCGGGCCCCATGACGAGGTCGACGTAGGGCGCCTTGGCGAGGAGGTCGTCGCCCATCCGCTGCGCCATGCAACCGGTGACGCCGAGGATCATGTCCGGGCGCTCGCGCTTGAGT
Organism: Gemmatimonadota bacterium; assembly: GCA_009841165.1. Lineage (GTDB taxonomy): Bacteria > Gemmatimonadota > Gemmatimonadetes > Longimicrobiales > Gaopeijiaceae > Bin94. The sequence goes on from VXMI01000221.1 coordinate 3,927, forward strand.
GCGTTGAGCTGGCCGACGCGGCCCAGGACCCGCGTCTCGGCGTGCTCGCGGATCGCGCAGGTGTTGACGAGCACCACGTCGGCCGCCTCGGGGGCGGTCACGATCTCGTAGCCCTGGTCTTCCAGGACGCCTTCCATGAGCTCGCCGTCGGAGATGTTCATCTGGCAGCCGTAGGTCTCGACGTAGGCGCGGGTCTTCATTGCAGCGCGACCTCCGAGCCATCGGGTGACAGGGTGCCCGAGTGGAGGCGGCGGTGATCCGCCGGTCGCCGCGATCCCACGGCGACCCTCATGTAGTCACCGGTGAGCGCGGTGCCACCGTCGCCCTCCATCACCACCTCCACAAGGGAACCGCCGCGACGGCGGGCGTAGTGCGCGCCCTTTTCGGTGCCGAGCGTGCGGAGTTCCCGTGCGCGCTCCCAGGCGATGCGCTGCGGGAGGCGGCCGGGCATGTCGGCGGCGGCGGTGCCTTCGCGCGGCGACCATGGGAAGACGTGGAGGTAGGTGAACGGGAGCTCGTCGACGAGGCCGGCGGTCTGCGCGTGGTCGGCGTCGGTCTCGCCCGGGAATCCCGTGATGATGTCGGCGCCCAGGCCGATCGGCGAGACGGCGGCGGCGATGTCGAGGGCGCGGCGGCGGTAGTGTTCGCGCGTGTGCCAGCGCCGCATGCCGCGGAGCACGGGGTCGGCGCCGCTCTGGAGCGGCATGTGCAGGTGCGGCGCGAGGCGTCCGCCCGACTCGGCGAGGAGGCGGAGCATGCCGTCGTCGATTTCGGTCGCTTCGATGCTGCCGAGGCGGAACCTCGGGCCGGGGACTTCGTCGAGGAGGCGGCGGACGAGGGCGGTGAGCGTGGTGCGCGGGTCCAGGTCGCGCCCGTAGTGCCCGATGTGCACGCCGGTGATGACGAGTTCGGGGTGGTTGCGGGCGAGCGCGCGGGCCTCGGCGACGACTTCGTCCGGGGTGCGACTGCGGCTTCTGCCGCGGGCCAGGCGGGTGGCGCAGAACGAGCACTTGCGGTCGCACCCGTCCTGGACCTTGAGCCAGCCGCGCGTGGCGCCGGCGCGCCCCGGGCGCGGGAGGCCGCGCTGGCGCCGGCGACAGCGGGGAGAGGGGGGGGTGGGGAGGGGGGATTATAAAAA
>VXMI01000128.1 GCA_009841165.1 Gemmatimonadota bacterium
AGCGGACACATTGCGTGCTCCGAAAAGCGGACATATCATTTGCTCTCGACACTGGCGCGACGGGCGCGAATCCCGGCGCGACCGGGCGGCCCGAAAGCTGACGCGGGGACTCGAACCCCGGACCTGCTGATTACAAATCAGCTGCTCTACCAACTGAGCTACGTCAGCGACGTACAGAAAACTGGCCCATCCGGGGGGGCCATGGAAGAGGACGACAGTCAGGCGGACCCGGCGCGCACCCGCTTCCAGCGCGTGCCGGACGCGGTGTCTTCCAGTCTGACGCCTTCGGCCTCCAGCTCTGCGCGCAGTCGGTCCGCCGTCCCGAAGTCGCGTGCCGCCCGGGCCTGGTTCCTCGCCTCGACCATGCGGCGAATGCGATCCTCGGCCTCGTCGTCGACCTCCCGGGCCGCGGCCGCAGGGTCCAGCACCCCCAGCACGGCATCCATGCCGCGCATCGCCTCGAGCACCCCCTCGCGGTCCGCCTCGCCGATCCCGTCCCGGGCCCCGTCGAGCGCCGCATTCACCTCCTTCACCATCGTCCACAGGGCCGCCACGGCGCGCGGAACGTTCAGGTCCAGGTCCATCGCCGCGCGAAAGGCGCCGAGCCGCTCGCGTGCGCCGGCCGCCAGCCCCAGGTCCGTTCCCGGCGCCGAGGGGAACTCGCTCACGCGACGCCTGAAGTCGAGCATCCGCTGTACCCGGTCCGTCGCCTCGTCCAGACCGTCGAAGGTGAAGTTGAGTTCGTTGCGGTAGTGCGCCGACAGCAGGACCCAGCGGATCGCGGCGGGGTCGTAGCCCCGCTCGACCAGGTCTCTGACCGTGTAAAAGTTTCCAAGCGACTTCGACATCTTTCGACCGTCGACCTTGAGGTGCTTCACATGAAGCCAGAACCGCGCGAACGGGACACAGTTGGCCGCCTCCGACTGGGCGATCTCGTTCTCGTGATGCGGGAACATGAGGTCCTCGCCGCCCAGGTGGATATCGACCGTCTCACCCAGAAGCGCGTGCGCCATGACCGAACACTCCAGGTGCCACCCCGGCCGCCCCGCACCCCAGGGCGAGTCCCATACCGCGCCCACTTCCCTGTCCCTCGGCTGCGCCGCCTTCCAGAGCGCAAAATCCCGCACGTCCCGCTTGGTGTATTCGTCGCCCTCGATCCTGGAACGCCGCGCGTCGTCCTCGCCGCCCTTGCCCGAGAGCTTCCCGTAGTCGCCGAACGACGGAACCGAGTAGTACACCGACCCGTCGCCCGCGTGGTACGCGACGCCCCGCTCCACCAGCCGCTCGACAAAGTCCACCATCGGCCCGATATGTCCGGTGGCCCTCGGATGTTGTGAGAACGCCAGCAGACCGAGCCGCCCGCAGTCCTCCCGGAAAGCACCGATGAACCGCTCCGTGTGCTCGGTCAGACTCCGGCCGGCCTCCGCGGCTCCATCGATCGTCTTGTCGTCGACATCCGTGAAGTTCACCACGAAGTCGACCCGCCGCCCGCCTGCACGCAAGTGCCGGTGCAGCACATCGTAGACGACAAACGCCCGGAAGTTCCCGATGTGCGCGAAGTCGTAGACCGTGGGCCCGCACCCGTAGACGGTGGTCCGGTGGGGATCGAGGGGTTGGAAAGCGCGGAGTTCCCGGCGCAGGGAGTCGTACAGTTGCATGCCTTCAAATATAGGGGGCGCTGGAACGGGGGATGGTCAGGAGCGCGTTTCGGCCTCGGCCGCGATGCGCTCGAACGCCCCGCGCGGGTCGCCGGACGCGGTCACCGGGCGGCCCACCACGATGTGCGTGGACCCGGTCCGAAACGCCTGCCCCGCGGTGCGCACCCGGCGCTGGTCGTGGTGCGGGTCGCCCGCGAGACGGATCCCCGGCGTCACGATCCAGGCGTCGGGACCCATGACGGCCCGCACCCGCCCCGCCTCGCTCGCCGCGCAAACCACGCCGCCGATGCCCGCGTCCCGGGCCAGCGCGGCGAGCCGGTCCGCCTCCGCCCCCACCTCGGCGACGGGGCGCCCGTAGACCGCGCCCAGCCCCGCGGCGTCGAACGAGGTCAGCACCGTGACGGCCAGCAGTTGGAGCGACTTGGGGCAGGCAGCGGCGGCGGCCGCCAGCATCGCGCCGCCGCCGCTCGCATGCACCGTGAGGAACCGCACGCCGAGATCGCCCGCCCGTGCCGTGGCGCGCGCCACCTGATTGGGGATGTCGTGCAGCTTAAGGTCGAGGAAGACGTTCTTGCCCAAGTCGCGGAGCGACGCCACCACCGCCGGCCCCTCTGCCGTGTAGAGTTCGAGGCCGACCTTGTAGAAGGTGCAGGCCGGGCCGATGCGGTCGGCCATGGCGAGCGCGGACGCGGCGTCGGGAACGTCGAGTGCGACGATGATCCGGTCCCTCACCCGGCGAACACCTCCAGATCGCGGGCCACTCTGGCCGCGCAGCGGGGATCGGCGAAGGACGCGGTCCCGATCTGGACCAGGGACGCGCCGGCGTCGAAGTAGGCCCGCGCGTCGGCGGCGGTGAGAATCCCCCCCACCCCGATCACGGGCACCTCGACCGCGGCCGCGACCTCGCGGACGGCCGCCAGGCCGACCGGCAGCAGCGCGGGCCCGCTCGTGCCGCCCCGACCGGCGCCGAGACGCGCGCCGCCGTCCCCATCGGCGAGGAAGCCGGGTACGGTGTTGATCGCGGTGATCCCGTCGGCTCCGTGGGCCGCCGCCAGCGCGGCCGTCGCGCCGATGTCGGGGTCGTTCGGGGCGAGCTTCACGAGGATCGGCCGCGAGGTGAGCGGGCGGACGCCATCCAGCACCTCGGCCAGAGCGGCCGGATCGAGGCAGAACGGTCGTCCCTCCAGGTGCGAGTCGTTGGGGCAGGACAGGTTGAGTTCGTAGCCGAGGAAGCCACGCTCGCCGTCCGTTCCCGCGACGACTTCGGCGTACTCTTCCGCACGCGCACCCGCGACCGACACGAATACGGGCAGCCCGGCCAGATGGCGCCGAATCCAGGGAAGCTTCACTTCAACCACCGCATTCAGGCCGGGATTGGCCAGGCCGACCGAGTTCAGCATCCCACCGGGATACTCGGCGACGCGCGGGGCCGGGTTCCCCCACCGGGGCTCAAAGGTCACGGATTTCGTGACCAGCCCACCGATTCGGGATGGGTGCATGACGTCGACGAGCGGTTCGCCGAAGCCGCAGGTTCCGGACGCCGCGAGCACGCGGTGCCGGAAGGTGGTCCCGAAGAGCTCGGCGACGGCCGTCACCGTCGATCCCTCATGGCGCGCTCCGCCTCGCGCTGCATCGTCCGGCGCTTCAGTTCCTCGCGGCGGTCGCGGTGCTTGCGGCCGCGGCACAGTCCCAGGGTGATGCGCGCGCGTCCCCGGCGGAAGTAGAGGTCGAGGGGGACCAGGGTCAGGCCCTTTTCCTCGGCCCGCGAGACGATCCGGCGGATCTGCTCCCTGTGCAGCAACAGCTTCCTAGGCCGGGTTTCTTCGTGGTTCCAGCGGTTCGCGGGCTCGTACGGGGCGACGTGCAGGTTGTGGAGCCACATCTCACCGGACTCGGCGCGCGCGTAGGAATCCTGGAACGCGACGTTGCCGGCGCGGATGGACTTGACTTCCGTGCCCTGGAGAACCAGTCCGGCCTCCCAGGAATCCAGCACTTCGTAGTCGCGACGGGCCTTCCTGTTGCGCGCCACCAGCCGTCGCGGGGCGGACTCGGTCAGCTGCCCGCCGTTGCGAGCGCCATCGCGGCCTCCCGCTTGCGCCAGTCGGCCAGGAAGCTGGCCATGCCGCGGTCGGTGAGCGGATGCTGCATGCACTTCCTGAGCACGTTGAACGGACAGGTGGCGATGTGGGCGCCGGCCAGCGCCGACTCCGTCACGTGCCGCGGGTGCCGGATCGACGCGGCCAGGATCTGGGTGCGGATATCCGGATCCTGGTCGAAGACCTCGGCGATCTCGCGGATGAGTTCCATCCCGTCGTAGGACATGTCGTCGACGCGGCCGATGAAGGGCGAGACCACGAAGGCGCCCGCCAATGCCGCCAGCAACGCCTGGTTGGTGTTGAAGATCAGCGTCACGTTGCAGCGGATGCCCCGCCGGCCCAGGCGCGAGACGGCCTCGAGCCCCTCGGTGGTGCTGGGGACCTTGATGATCACATTGGAGTGCCAGCCGGCGAATTCGACGCCCTCCCGCACCATTCCGTCGGCATCCTCCGAGACGGTCTCGGCGCTGATCGGTCCGTTGACGAGCTCGCAGATGGTGCGGATGGTGTCCTCGAAGTCGGCGCCCTCTTCCTGCGCCATGAGGCTCGGGTTGGTCGTGACGCCGCTCAGGATGCCCCATCGGGCCGCCTCGCGGATTTCTCCCAGATTTGCCGTATCCAGGTAGATCTTCAACTGCGGTTCCTCCCGCGTGCCAGAGAATCAGGTGACGGCGCGCACGCGCCGGTCCGGTTGCTTGTCAATCCCCGCCGAATCAGCCGTGCTCCTCCGCCTCGGCATCGAACTCCTCCCGCGCCGCGTCGAGGCCGGCGCGGTACGCCGCTTTCGAGCGTGCGAGCTTGTCCTCGAGCTCCTCGCGGGCCTCCGCCGCGAGCTGGCGCCCCTGACCGATGACGCCTTTCGCCGAATCCACGCGCGCGCTCAGATCCTCGCGCAAGCCCCGCACCCGCTCCCCGGTCAGTTCCCTGAGCCTTCTGGCCTGCGTGCGGAGGCGCGCCTGGGTTTCCTCGCCTGAACCGGGGGCGAAAAGGAGGGCGATTCCAGCCCCGACGAGCGCACCCAGCAGGAACGCGCCGATCTCGGTCCGATGGTCCCTTTCGACGATCACGGCAGGCTGTTCGCCGTTGCTCATCTTGCCTCCCGGTTCGTGAACGCGCGGGGTAGCGCGGGGTGGGCGATTCCGGTCCCGGCGCCCCGCCCCGCACACCACCAAAGCTAACGCGGCGCCCCGGACCCGCCAACGAAGACACGCCCGCCGGCCAGGCCGCGCCCGCGCGCGCAGATCACCACTTCGGGGGGGTCAAACCCGCCAGCGCGCGTCGGGGGCCGGGAG
>VXMI01000143.1 GCA_009841165.1 Gemmatimonadota bacterium
ACCGCACCCGCCGCCGCCACCCCCTCCTCGATCCGAACCTCCGCCGTGTACACCTGGTAGCTCCCCGACCGCGCGTCCGCCCACACCGGGTGAAAGTGCCCGTCGGCCGACGCCGTGAGCCCCATGTAGTCGCCGCCGTTCACCCAGCGCGACGCCGCCGACAGGAGCGCGACCCGCAGCTCTCCATCCGGTCCGCTGAAGGTCGCCGGGGTCGGCAGCAGGTTCCCCGAGCCCATGGGCCGCGACAGCGCGCTGGACACGCGCTCAGGCGCCGCAAAACTCTCCCCACCGTCGAACGAGGCCGCGAAGTACTGATGAAACGCAAACTCCGACGGCGCCTCGCGCGTGTCGTACCAGGTCACCCCAAGAACCCCGTCCCCATTGACGGCCACGGCGGCCTGAAACTGCTGCGCACCCTCGACCCCGCTGGGCGCCACCTGCCGGGGCCCACTCCAGCTCGACCCCCGATCATCCGTCCGCGCCAACACAACCCGCGGCAGTCCCCCCGAGTAATCCGGCCACACCGCGTAGACGCGATCCCGAAACCGCTCGCTCCGATCCACCGCATACATCACCCACGACCCGCCGCGAAACCGCTCGATACCCTCCCTCGCCCCGCGCAACTCGTCGCCGGTCATCTTCACCGGCCCCGCCCTGGGCTCCGAAAACGACACGCCCCCATCACTCGACACCACCGTCCAGATCCGCGACCCATCCCACTCGGCCGTCTGCTCCGGCGTGAACGGAAAGTCGACGAACGGCACCATGATCGCCCCGTCGGCAAACACCAGCATCGGGTCCACGTTCAGCCCGCGCTCCCCCCCGCCGTCGATGAACTTCACCGGCCCGATCCAGCTCTGGCCGTCGTCCTCCGAGCGGAACACGCCCAGGCTGTACTCGAGTCCGCCGTACAGCGCGCTCACGTACACCCGCCCCGCAAACGGACCCGTCGTCTGGTCGGCCACGAGCATCGGGTGGTCGTAGGACGCGCCCAGGTTGTACACGTCCGACCAGGTCGCGCCTTCATCCTCTGACCGGTAAGAGTGCAGAAACGCGCGCGTACGCCCGGTCTCGTCGGGTGCGGTTGTGAGGGTGAGGAAGAGCGCCGTCCCTGCTGCGGTGAACGTCACTTGCGGATCGGCTCCCCCCATTTCGCGCTGCTCCGGGAAGATGATGTCGTCCCAGACGATACCGCCGTCCCGGCTCACATAGGCCTTCGTCGCGGCCCCGCCGTCACGGCGCGTGAACGTGATCGCACCGGCCAGCAGGTTGCGCGGGTTGCGCGGATTCGCGGCCGCCATGATCTCGACGTGCGGCCGGTCCCCGTCCCTGCTCACCAGGTGGTCCGGGCTCACCACGATGCGGTGCTGCGCTTCGGCCTGCCGGGTTTGGGCCGCTCCACCGACTCCCGGCGCCACCAACGACCCGGCTGCGACCCAATTCAAAATGCGTAATTTGCGTATTTTACGTATTTCCATATTCAGCCTGCAGGTTGAGGGGGCGTCCACCGGGTCGCTGGCTGGTCCACGGGCCGCTAATGCCCGGCACTTGCCATCGCCTCGATCACCAGGTCCGCCAGCTTCGGCAGATGGTCGCCCATCCGTGAGTCGTCCGAATTGATCTGGATCGCCACCGCGACGCCGTGGTCAGCATAGTACGTGACCAGCGAATTGTACCCGGGGAAGAACCCGCCGTGGCCGTAGGTCAGTCCGTGTTCGCCCTCGGCGACAGCCACCCCCAGGCCATACCCCAGATGCGGCTTCGTGTCGTCGGTCGGGAACCCGATCCGGAACAGGTCGGGCAGATCGTCCCCTTCGATCGCCTCACCCTCGTACAGCAGCTTCGCCCAGCGCACCAGCGCCTGCGGGTTGTTCACGACGCCGCCCCCCGTCCACTCCTGCAGCGGGTGGACCATCAGCTGGCCGTCGACCACGATCTCGAGCGGCGTATCGAAGAGCCGGACGCTCGCGTGCGCGTAGCCCTGTGACAGCCCGGGGAGGTCGCGGCGGTCGGCCGGCAGGGTCAGTTCGAGCCCGAACGGACCCAGGAACATCTCGTCGAGCAGGTCGTAGTAGTCGCGGCCCGTCGCCGCCTCGATCGCCAGGCCCGCGAGGGTGTAGTGGACGTCGCTGTAGTGGTATCCCTCACCTGCGGGGAAGAGCGGCTCGGCGTCGAGCACCGCCTCGGCGATGAACTGCTCCGGGGTCATGTAGGCGTCGGGGTCGCTGAAGAACTCGGCCAGCCGGGCCGCGAAATCGGGGTCCTCGAAGTACGGCTGGATCATCCCGGCGGTGTGGCTGAGTAGATGGCGCAGCGTCAGGTCCGCGTGATTGGGGACCCGCGAGAACCAGTCCTCGTCGCCGAGCCAGGTCGAGACCGGCGTGTCGAGGTCGATTTCCCCATTCATCGCCAGCTGCAGGGCGACCGCCGCGACGTACGTCTTCCCGATGCTGCCCGACGGCATCCGCAGGTCCGGCGTCATCGGAATGTCGTCGTCCACGTCGGACTCGCCGGTGGCGAAGCCTTGGACGCTCCCGTCCGGCAGAATGAACGCGGCGGTCGCGCCGGGGAAGTTCTCGTCGGTGTCCTGGGCCTGTGCCCACGCCACGTCGAGTTCGGACTGGAAGCGCTCGCCGAGCTCCGCGGCGGCTTGCGGGGACAGGGAGGGCTGAGGCCCGGCAGTCGCGTCCCCGTTCGAATCCGCTGCCGGGCCGCAGGCCGCGACGACGAGAATGCCCAGGCCCGCGAGGTGCAGCCCCGCCGGCCGGAGCAAGAAGTTACCTGGCTGAGTTTCAATCATCCTGTTGTCCTTTCCCATGACAGTCGCTTGCGCAAGGCCGCGAAGGCTGGCCCAACGGCCACACGCTCGCCGCTTGATACACCTGGCCGACTTGGCCACTATGGCCAGATGAGAATTGGGCCCTGTCGCATTGACGGTCCCGGCGCAGACCGCGCCGCGGCCGAATTGCTGAGTCGCGGCGTTGCGGTCCCGCCTCGTGCATGTCTCGATATCGAGCGCTTCCTGAGTGTACCGGCACCCCGGCTGACCGGAGGCGCAAGCGCCAGCGAGATCATCGTGGCCGAGCGGGCGGCGAGCCGTTGAAGTACTGGGATTCCTCGGCTCTGTAGCGACGATCGCCTCTCTCGCGCGGCGCACCGCGAGGGCTTCACCGTTCTTTAGGCCGTCGCCGGTCCTCAATTCAACTCCAACAGTTGGCTCGCCCCCTCCGGTACGATCGGCAGCAGCACATGCGACGGGTACTCCGCCGAGTGGTGGACCGCGTTGCGCGCCACGACCCACTCCGTCTCGTCGTAGTTGTTGCCGCCCGTGTTCAGGTTGCGGTCGAAGCGCGGGAAGCTGGCCGACGCCACTTCGAGGCGGATCCGGTGGCCCGGCGGGAAGTAGTTGCTCGTGGCGTCGAGGACGACGGTGATCTCGTAGACCTCGCCCTCTTCCATGAACACCCTGCGGTCGAAGCCCTCCCGGTAGCGCGCGCGCAGGACCCCTTCCTGCAGGAAGAACGCGGTGCCGTCCGGGTGGACATCGACCAGTTTGGCGGTGAAGTCGGTGTCGCGAGCGTCCGATGAAACGTAGAGCGTGGCCGTGATGGGGCCGGTCATCTCCACGCCGGCTTCGAGGGGTGGGGTGGTGTAGACGAGGACGTCATCCCGCTCTTCGACCGGACGCTGGTCATAGAACCCCTCCTCCATACCGTAGGAGCCGGACATGGAGGGGGTCGGCGCACCGGGATCGTAGGTGTATCGGTCGACCGCCCCGTTCTGCGGCGCTTCCGTGGTGAGCACCCCGTCGCCGTTCAGGCTGTTCGCCGCGCCGCCGCTCGTCAGGTAGTACCGGGTGAACTGCGTGCCCGCGACCGGCCACTCGTCGGCGGCCCGCCACTCGTTCCTGCCCATCAGGTAGTACTGCACCGGCGGCATGTCGGTGACCCCGTTGTCCTCGCCCTTGAGCCAGTGGTCGTACCAGCGGACGTAGAGCGTCCAGAAGTCGTAGCGGGCGTCGCCCAGTTCGCGTTCGCCGACCAGAGTGGGGGCGGTGATGCGTTCCGAGTCGCAGTGGGACACCGGCGAGATGACCACGAACTGGTTGTCGCGGGCGGTGCTCGATACGGCGTTCTCCTGGAAATGGTTGAACTGCCAGAGCGTCTCGTTCACGCCGAAGTCGTGCCAGGAATTGATGAAGAGGGAAGGGACGTCGATCTGCTCGTGGCCCTTGTAGTAGGGGAACTGGTCCCACCAGGGGTCGGCGAGACCATGGGTCAGGATCGATTCCCAGTCGGTGTGCGGGCGGTTGGCCCTCTGCATCATGTCGATCAGCGGAAGCGAGTTGATGATGGCGTCCAGGTCGACTTCGGGGGCGTTGACCGGGCCCGGCGAGTACTGGTACGCGATCCGCTGGAATTCCTCGTCGGAAAGGTGGGACGGCGGCCGCAGGTAGACCTTGGACCCGGCGAAGACCATCCACCCGGCGGCAGCCGCCAGGTTGAACGCGCCGCCGTTGTACGTCCCGAAGTAGCGGTAGATGTTGTCCGCCGGGCCGTTGATGCTGCCCGAGGCCTGCGGAATCATCGCGGCCAGGCTCGGGGGCTGCGCGGGCGCCATCCACACCTGCGCATCGCCCAGGTCGGAGCAGCCGTAGGTCCCCACCTTGCCGTTCGACCACGACTGATCGGCCAGCCACTCGACCGCGTCGTAGCCGTCGACATCCTCCCTGACCGCCAGCGAATACACGCCTTCGGACTCGAAGCGCCCGCGCTTGTCCTGCACGGCTACGACGTACCCCTGCCCGACGAACATGCGGACCACCTGGCCGAGGTAGCCCGTGCGGAACGCGGACTTGTCGTACGGCGTCCGGATCAGGATCACGGGCAGCGGTTCGGGCGCGCCGTCCGGGAAGTGGAGATCCGTGGACAGGCGGACACCGTCGCGCATCGGCACGCGCGCGGCCTGCTCGACGCGCATGTCGTAGCGCGGCTCGAGCATAGGGTAGGGGGCGCCGTCGTCGGTCTGGGCAGGGGAGTCGGTACCGCCATCGGTGGAGGGCGGGGCGCAGCTCGCGAGCGCGAGGGACGCGATGCAGACGAGGAGGGTTGTGGTACGGATCATGGTGCAGCCTCCTGTGCCCGATGTAGTGTCCGGTACCTGATATCCATTAGGCAACGGTACCGCCGGGCGCGCCAGTCGGTCACGACGGAGCGGTGGGCGCCCGAGAGAACGAACGCCCCACGACGCACCAAGGAAGCCCGCCATGAGCCTGCCAGCCGCCATCAGATCCGGGCCCGCGTCCTTCGCCATCCTTGCACTCGGCCTCCTGGCTGCCGCTTGCGACGCCCCGGCCCCGAGCGCCGCCATGCCCAGGGACTCGATCGTCGCCCGCCTGGCCGATCTGCGAGCGATCCACACGCCGGAGGGGGTCGACGTCCTGGAGCCGATCGAGGTCAACGGCTCGACCCAGTGGCTCTCGATCCGTGGGCTGAACCGCGCCAACCCGATCCTCCTCGTGCTCCACGGCGGCCCCGGCAGCCCGGTCATGGGGATGGCGTGGGCATACCAGAAGCCGTGGGAAGACTTCTTCACGGTGGTGAACTGGGATCGCCGCGGCGTCGGCAAGAGCTTCGCCGCCGCGGACTCCGCCCGCCTCGCGCCCACGCTGACCCTCCAGCAGCACGTGGACGACGCCCTGGTGGTCGTCGAACACCTGCTGTCGCGGTTCGGACAGGAGAAGCTCGTGGTCCTCGGATACTCGTACGGCAGTTCGATCGGCCCCCACCTCGTCGAACAGCATCCGGAGCTCTTTCACGCCTACGTCGGCCTCGGCCAGTCGGGCGGGCCGGGCAGCGAGGCGCAACTCTATTCCACGCTCATGGAGCGCGTCCGCGAAGCCAGCGACACGACCGCAATCCGCGAACTGGAGGCCCTCCAGCCCTACCCGCCCCCGCCAGGCCCCGGCGCCGTCGCAAAGCTGCTCGCCGCTCGCAGATGGGCCCGCGAGTACGACGGTGGCTGGTACGGGAAGCCCACGTTCGACCTGTACTTCGCACTCCCGGAGTGGGGACCCGAGTACACCGAGGACGACGTGGCGAGCCTCCTCCCGGCGATGGCGTGGGCCGAGCGGCACCTGATCGACGGTGCGCCGGAACCCCGGCGGCGCGGGATGGTGGAACGCTTCGAAGTCCCCGTGGTCATGCTCCACGGCCGCTTCGACCTGCACACGCCGTATGGGAGCGCCCTCGCCTACTTCAACCGAATCGACGCACCCCACAAACGGTTCGTGACCTTCGAACGCAGCTCACACATGATCATGTTCGAAGAGCCGGGCCGAATGCTGATGACCCTGGTGAACGAAGTGCTGCCGCTGGCGGGAGGTTCCTAGGAACCCTCTTTGGTCTTCGTGAAGATCTGGATCACGCCGTTCCGGGCCTCGCTGCCGTAGAGTTCCTTCGCGGCGTCGCCCTTGAGCACTTCGACGCGGTCGATCTGATCGGGAGTGAGCAGCTGCATGGCTTCGTCCCGGTCACCTTCGACGCGGACGCCATCGATATAGATGATCGGTTCGCCACCCGACTCCAGGGGTTCCGACGAACGGATTCTGACCCTGGCTCCCTCACTGGTGACCGTGCCCCTGACCCTGATTCGTTGGGCTTCGACGCGCTCCGAGGCCTCGGAAAGCCGCTGCGACAACTCGGACAGCCGCTCCGTCACTTCCGCGATCTCCTGTTGCCGCGTATCGATCTGCACCGATGAGGCGGCGGGCCCGCGTGTGGCCACGACCGTGAACATGGTTGCCATTACCCCCACGGCACCCGCACCGGCGATGAGTGCGATGACCCCCAGGTCGTTCCTTTTCTTCCTCATCCGGGTGGCTCCTCTCATTGCGGTTCGAGTGAAATGCGGACTTCCAGCACTCTAAACCCAGGCGGCTCCCAACCGCAACTCGAACGCCCTCAGAACCGCTCCGGCGAGAACGCCCCCAGCCCCACACCCGCCGTCCCCTCCAGCATCAGCCCGGCGAGCGCCCACCCGCTGCTCGGCGCCAGCGTCACGCCCAGCATCTGGTGGCCGGTGTTCACGTACACGTTGTCGCGCGACGGCAATTTCCCCATCACGGGGAGGCTGTCCGGCACGATCGGGCGCATGCCGACCCAGGCGCGGCCTCCGTCCCTGGCCTCCGGGATGTCCACCTGGCGGCCCACCTGCCGGCGGAGCGACTCGATCCGCGCCACGTCCAGCCGCCGGTTGATCCCCGACAGCTCCATCGTCCCGGAGAAGCGCAGCGCGCCGCGGAAGGGGGTCAGCCCGATCTTGGCACCGCCCAGGTAGAGCGGTTGGCGCAGCTGGTTGACCGGCTCCTCGATGGTGATCGAATAGCCCTTCCCCGCAGTCAGCGGGATCGGCCACCCCGCCATGCGCGTGAGTGAGCCGGTGAGGGCTCCCGCCGCCAGCACCACTGAATCGACCTCCAGGTCGCCCTGCGAGGTCACGAGGGCCCTGACGCGCCGCCCCCGGGTCTGGAACCCGGTCACCAGCGTGCCCTCGTGGATCTCGGCGCCGCCCTCGCGCAGCGCCGCCCCCAGCCCCGCCGTCAGCGATTCGGGCCGCACGTGGCGTTCGTCGCCCACCAGAAGTCCGAACCGGAACCCGGGACGCAGCATCGGCTCGCGCTCGTACAGCTCGGCCTCGCTCAGCTCGATGCACGACGCCGCCCCCGCCGCGGCGATCAGCTTGACCTCCTTCTGCGCCGCCGCGGCCTTGTCGGAGTCGCGGAACACCATCAGGACGCCCGCCCTCGAGTACTCGAACTCCACGCCGCCGTCCGCCAGTTCGTCGTACCGCTCCATCGTGAACCGGTTGAGGGCGGCCAGTACCGCGATTCCACGCTTCTGGTCGGCGTGGTTGCAGAACGAGCGGAACCGGAGCAGCCACGGGGCCAGCTTGAGCAGCGCAGCTGGTTTGATGTAGAGCGGACTGTCCGCGCGCAGCATCCAGGACAGCGACTTGAGGGTGAGACCCGGCGCGGGGAGCGGGCTTGAGATCGACGGGCACACCCAGCCCGCGTTGCCTTGCGAGCAGCCGCCGCCGAGCGTCCACGACTCCACGACGACCGGATCGGCGCCGAGCTTCTTGAGGTAGTACGCCGTGGAAAGGCCGATGACGCCGCCGCCCACAACCCCGACGCGCATCAGCCGGCCGGCCTGTACCCGGGCCCTCTCACGATCCGTCCCGGCTTCGCGCCCGTGTGCTCGCCACCCCGCAACACCGCCACTCCGTTCACAAACACCTCCTCGACGCCCACCGAGAGCTGGTGCGGATCCTCGAAGGTGGCCCGGTCCCCGACGGTCGCCGGATCGAAGACGACCACGTCCGCGTACATCCCCGCCCTGAGAAGGCCCCGGTCCTGGATCGACAGCCGGGTCGCGACCGCGGAAGTCATCTTGCGGATGGCATCCTCCAGGGTGACGACGCCCTCGTCCCGCACGTACTTGCCCAGGATGCGCGGATACGTGCCGTACGACCGGGGGTGGACCATCGCGGTCGCGCTGTCGGGGTCGAAGCCGGAGGCGTCGGTCCCGATCTTGATCCAGGGCTGCTGCAGCTGCAGCGCCACGTTGGCCTCGTCCATCATGAAGACGATCATGCCCGCCTGGCCGCCGGTCATGAGGATCACCTCGATCGCCGCGTCGACCCAGTCGACGCCCATCTGCTCCGCGACCTCGGCGACCCGCATGCCCACGAAGCCGGCCGCGCCGCTGGGTTCGCCGTCCGGGCCCACTTCGGCCACCGACGTGATCATGACGCCCTCCGGTGTGGACAGCACGCCCAGGTTCTCCCAGTCCGCCGTGTCCGCCAGGACCTCGTCGTGGATGCGCTGCCGGGTCTCGGGATCACGCAGGTTGTCGAGGAGCGCGCCGTCCTCCGACGCCCATGGCGGCAGCAGCGCGGGGAGTCCGGTCCCGCCGGCCGTGTACGGGTACATGTTGGCCTGCACGTCGAACCCGGCCGCACGCGCCGAGTCGATCCTGGCGATCGCCAGCGCGGCCTTGTGGTAGTTGCGAACGCCCGCCGCCTTCAGGTGGTAGATCTCCACCGGCACGCCGCCCCGCTCCCCGATCTCGATGGCCTCGTCGATCGCTTCCAGGAAACGGTCCGCCTCGGAGCGCATGTGCGTGATGTACACGCCGCCGTAGGGCGCCGACGCCGCGACCACCTCGCCCAGCTCTTCCGCGCTCGCGAAGTTACCGGGCGGATAGATCAGGGCGGTGGCTACACCGAAGGCGCCGCCCTCCATCGCCCACCGGGTCACCTTGCGCATGGTGTCGAGCTGGGTCTCGCTCGGCGGCCCGCCCGCCTCGCCCATCGCATAGACGCGCACGGTCGTCGCGCCCACGAACGACCCGAAGTTCGGCGACGCGCCGTTGGCCCACATCGCGTTCAGCCAGGCGTCGAAGCCCCGCGGGCCCGAGAAGTCGTGCCGCTCGCCCTGCGCCTCGGGGTCGACCAGCCCGGCGCCTGCATCCGTATTCGCGTTGGCGGGCGCGTTCGTCCACCCCTCGCCCATGATCTCGGTCGTAATGCCCTGGGTGATCTTGCCCAGCAGCCGCCCGTCGCCGTTCAGCAGGGGCCCGCGCGCGTGCGACAGGATGTCGATGAAGCCGGGCGCGACCACCTTCCCGGAAGCGTCGACCCGGGTCCCGGCATCGACCTCCGCCAGGCCGCCCGCGGGCGTCACCGCCGCGATCCGGTCGCCGCGAATGCCGACGTCGCCATGGAACCAGGCCGCCCCCGTGCCGTCCACGACGCGGCCGCCCTCGATGACCACGTCCATCGGGCCGCTGGCGCCGCTATCCGCGCAGGCGCACAGCAGGACCGGCACGCCAAGCGCAAGCAAGCCTGCCGGCGCCCGAAACTTCGCTCTCATCCTCATCACTCCCTCAGTTCTCTCGCTCGTAGACCAGCTGCCCGCCCACGTACACGCGGGTCGCCCAGGTCAGAATGCTCAGCGGATCGCCGTCGAAGACGACCACGTCCGCGTCCTTGCCGACCTCCAGGCTGCCGAGGCGGTCGGCCACCCCCAGCACCTCGGCGGGACTCAGCGTAACCGCCCGCAGCACGTCGGCCTCGCTCATCCCGTGGCCGCGCGCGATCGACGCGTCGATCAGCAGCCACTGACCCGCCACGCCCGGGCCGAACCGTCCGAACCCCCGCGAGAAGCTGGCCAGCGAGACGTGCACCCCGGCCTCGTTGAGCCACACCGCGTTGCGCTCGTCGACGCCTCCGTAATCCCCCGGATCCGGAATCTCCTCGCCCGAGATGTACGGGTGCGAGATCGGGCCCAGGACGACCGGAATCCCGCGGTCCGCAAGCTCGTCGCGCATCTGGTGCGCGCCCGCGCCGGCATCGATCACCAGCTCGAAGCCGAACTCCTCGGCCAGCTCGATCGCCACCCGGATGTCGCGCGTCGCGTTGGCCTGCACGCGCGCCGGTATCTCGCCCCGGAGCATCCGTGCCAGCGCCTCCATGCCGAGGTTGCGGGGACCCGCGTCCGCTGCGTCCGAAGTCGCCATCCACTCCTGCGCCCGCACCAACAGATCCCGCAGCTGCGCCACGACCGCCATCCGCGTCGAGGGCGACCGCGATTGCTCGCGGTAGGTCGACGCCGGCCGACCCCCCAGCGTGATGTCGATCGCCGCGGGCTCGCGCACGATCAGGTCGTCAAAACGCGCGCCGGCCGTCTTCACCACCGCGCCCTGTCCGCCGACCACCGTCGCATCTCCCGGCCCGATGTACGTCGCCGTCACACCCCCCGACAGCAGCTCGCGCACCCGAATCTCGCCGGCCTCTCCCGACCCGAACGTCCCGAACGGCGCAAACGCCTCGATGATCCGCAGCTCGGGCGTCAGCGGACTGGGCACCTCGTTCATGTCCTCGCCCGCGATCCCGTAGTAGCTCATCGCGTCGATAATCCCGGGCATCACCACGCTCCCGGTCACGTCCACGACCTCCGCGCCCGCGGGAATGTCCACGTCCACGCCAACCGCGGCGATCCGGCCATCCACGAACAGCACCGTCCCCCCTGGCACGGGTTCCGATGAGATGGGGTAAACCAGCCCCCCGGTAAGGGCAACGGCCTGTGCCTGGACATCGGCCCGCCCGCCATCGAGCGCGGCCATGGCCAATACGGCCACCCCGATCGCCCTGATCATGGCACCTCTCCTTCCCGGTCGTACGCGACCATCCCGTTGACGTACACCCGTGTCACCAGCGTGCTGACCTCGTACCACGTCCCGTTCAGCACGACGATGTCGGCGTCCTTGCCCACCTCCAGGCTCCCCAGGCGGTCCTCCACCCCGGCGATCGCGGCCGGGTTGATCGTCACCGCCTCGAGCGCGTCCTGCTCGGTCATCCCGTAGCGCATGCCCAGCCCGGCGTTGCCGCGCTGCCACTTCGAGCCCACCACCGGGTCGTCGGTGTGGAAGGTGAAGCGGACGCCCTTCTCGTTCATCAGCGTGCCCGTGGCCATGACCTCGTCGGCCAGCGCGATGCGGGTGAAGAGCGGCATCCCGATCACGTCGATCCCGGCCTCGGCGATGTCGTCGGCGACCTTGTAGGCCTCGGTCGAGTGGTGGATCGCGAGCGAGAAGTCGAACTCCTGCGACAGGCGAATGATCGCGAGGATGTCGTGCGCCTGGTGGACGTGGGCGCGTATCCGGTCCTCGCCGGTCAGCACACGGACCACGGCCTCCATGGCGAGGTCGCGCGGCGGGGCCGGTCCCTCCCGGCCACCCTCCTCCCACGCGTCCCAACGGGCCTGGTACTCCTGCGCCTCGATGAACTTGGCGCGAAGCAGGGCGGTGACCGCCATACTGGTCGTCGGCGACTGGTCGGGACGCTTCCGTCCCATCGCGATCTTGAGGCCGCCGCGCTCCTTCACGATGCGTTCGTCTATTGACTCGCCCCACGTCTTGATCACGATCGCCTGCCCGCTCGAGACCTCGCCGCTGCCGGGCCCGGTGATGACCGTGGTGACACCGCCCTTGACGGCGCCCTTCCAGAACGCGTCGTCGGGCGACAGCACGTCGCGAATACGGTGCTGCGGCCCGAACCGGATCGGGAACTCATTGAGGTCGCGGCTGTCGGCGCCGATGTGGGAGTGGTTGTCCAGCATGCCGGGCATGACGACCATGCCGCTCACGTCCACCACCTCGGCGTCGCCGGGCGGCGGGAGGTCCGCGCCCAGCGCCGTGATCACGCCGTCCTGGAAGACAATCGTGCCGTTCTCGATCGCGGGCCCGGCGGCCGTGTGGATACGCGCGCCGACCAGCGCGACGGGGGTGGATTGGGAGGCGGCGGGGGTGGGAGCGGCGCCAGATGCGGCCACCATGGCCCCGAATGTCAACCCCACATTACATTTTGTAAATCGCACGTTACATTCCTCCTTTCGCAATCCCTCTCACAAGCAAGCCGCGGATGCGCGCGGAACCCCCGCTCACGCCGCCCAGATCTCACCCAGCACCCGCTGGAAGTTCCCGCCCAGAATCCCGCGTATGTGATCGTCGGTGTAGCCGCGCTCGATCAGCCCCTCGGTCAGGTCGAACACGCGCTTCGGGTGGTCCACCCCCTCGATGTCGATCTTCTCGCGGAAGGCGTACGAGCCCTTGTACGCGGCCTTGAGCCGCTCGTACTCGTCGGTGGGCAGGTCGTCGTAGCCGTGCAGGTCGATGTCGCTGCCGATCCCGAGGTGCTCTACGCCCACCAGATCGCGCACGTGGTCGTAGTGGTCGAAGAAGTCCACGAGCGTGGTCGGCTCCCGGTCGAGCACGAACATGCGCACGCCGGTGATCCCCATCACCCCGCCGGTCGCAGCCATCGCCCGGATCGCCTCGTCGGTCTTGGTGCGCGGGTGGCCGCCCGACAGCTCCCGGCTGTTCGAGTGCGTCAGGAGAACGGGGCGCGACGAGACCTCGCAGGCGTCGAGCGTGGTCCGGTCACCGCAGTGCGAGACGTCGACCGCCATCCCGACCTCGTTCATGCGCTGCACGATCGCGATCCCGAAGTCCGAGATGCCGCCGTCGATCCGTTCGGTGGCACCGTTGCCGATCATGTTCCGCTCATTGTAGGTGAGCTGCGAGACGCGCTGCCCGAGCCCGTGAAAAAGGTTCACGTCGTCGGGGCTGTGGAAGTGCGACGAGGTCTGGGTGCCGATCAGGATGCCCACGCGCCCGGAGCCGTGCACGCTGGCCAGATCCTCGGCGGAGTCGATGCGCACGAAGAGGTCGGGCCGGGCCGCGATCATTGCGTTGTACCCCGCGACGAAGAGCAGGGTGTTGCGGTACTGGTCGGCGAAGTCGCGCCCCCCGATCCCCACTCCAATGTGGAAGACGTCGATCTCCGAGTCGCGGAACTCCTGCTCCTCCGCGGCGGTCATGCCGGACAGATCCGACCCCCACCGCTGCCGCACGGACGACGAGATGGCAAGCGGCGAGAGCATGTCGATCACGAGCGACCCGGCGACCAGGTCGACGCACCGGGTGGAGTACTCCTGGGGGGTTCCGGCCAGACCGTCACGGCGGCGAGCCACCAGCTTGACGCGGCCGAGGCTTAGGAATGGGGCGGCGATGGCGAGGCCTGCAGCTCCACCGGCGGCTTTCACCATGGTCCGACGGGTCAGCATTGCGGTCGGTCTCGGATGGGCGCTGTCTTTACTCATGTGGCTTCTCATGTACTCGAAGACTCGTTTTCGGAACGGTTTCGACCTGCATGTACCGAGCAGCGCGAATCAGCGCGCGGTCGAGCGTCGCAAGTTGAACACCACGCCTCATGGCCAGCTCAAGATAGGCTGCGTCATAGGTGCTGAGGCTGCATTCGCGGGCCAGCAGCAGGGTTTCTCGCAGCGCACGCTCATCGGTCTCGGTATCGGTGACTATTGCAAGCCTTCGCAGGAGATGGAGATAGGTCGCGACCTTCGCCTTCGCAATGCGCTTCATCCTTTCGGCGCGCACCAGAACATTGCCGATTTCCAGGTGCCAGATCCCTGGGACCAGCGCACCCTCGCTCCTCAGCCGGTCCAGCAGTGCCTCGGTCTCCGGCGTACCCTGGTCCGGGAACAGCCATGTAGCCGTCACTGAGCAGTCGAGTACGAACGCGCTCATGGACGCCCCTCGTCCCGCAGTTCCTTCCAGTCCAAATCGCCGAGAGTGACGCCCTCGCGTATGGACCGAAGCTCCCGAATCGCGTCGGCGACATCGCGCCTGTCCGGCTGCTCAACCGGAACGAGGCGCGCAACGGGCACACCTCGTCTGGTTATCAGGACCTCCTCACCCTTGGCCACCTTCTTGAGCAACGACGAAAGGTGTGTCTTGGCATCGAACGCACCAACCGTGATCATGTGATCCTCCTTGGGAGAAACAGACAACTAGTTTAGTAAACTAGTATATACATGATCTGCGGTCTCACCAAGCCCCGGGGGGAATTCACAAGGGCCGCTGCGCCAGGCCACGCGGGTGTGACTCTCCTAGCTCGCCATCCCCCGATACCGGTCGAACCACCCGACGATGTACTTGATCTTCTGCATGAAGTGGCTCGGCCGCACCCGGATCCCATGCGGCTCGCCCGGCACCTTCACCAGCACCGCCTCCACACCCTCGAGCTTGAGCGCCTGGAAGTACTGGTCCGACTCCGACATCGGCGTACGGTAGTCCTCCACGCCCGTCATGACCATGGTCGGCGTCGTCACGTTGCCGACCAGCGAGATCGGCGAGCGGGACATGTAGTGCTCAGGATCCTCCCAGGGCATCGACGGGAACCAGTACTTCGACACCGTGATCGGAATGTCCGCGCTCACCGCGAAGCTGTACCAGTTGATCACCGGGTAGAGCACGGCCGCCGCCTTGTAGCGGTCGGTCATGCCGATCGACCACGACGACAGGACCCCACCGCCCGAGCCGCCAGTGATGTAGAGCTGCTCCGGGTCCACGTACCCGAGTTCGATCACCGCATCCACACCCGAGTCGAGGTCATGGAAGTCGTTGCCGGGGTATGAGTGGTGGATGAGGTTGCCGAATTCCTCGCCGTACGAAGTGCTCCCCCGCGGGTTGGTATAGAGCACGACGTAGCCTGCGGAAGCCATCGACTGCTTCTCTATGTCGAACCTGTCGCCGTAGTTCGCGAACGGCCCGCCGTGGATCTCCAGGATCAGCGGATAGCGCCGCGACGGATCGAATCCGGGGGGCTTGATGATCCACCCATGGATGTCGAGGCCATCGTGCGACGAGGGCCACCACAGCTCCTCCACCTCGCCGAGCGTCTTGTGCGCCAGCACGTCGTCGTTGACACTCGTGAGCACCCGGACATCCCGGTCGGCTCCGACCGCAACCTCGCTGAGCATGGCGGGCGTCGAGACCGTAAGCGCGAAGGTCCCCCGCGGGCCCACCGAGAAGCTTCCGCCCCCGTACGCCGACCCGCTTCCGCCCATGTTCTCGGCCACGACGTGCACCTCGTCGCTGCCGGGCTCGACGTACGCAACCCTGGTATTCCCCATGTCCGCGTAGGAGAAATACAGCCGCCCCGAATCAGGCGACCAGGCGAGGCCGCCCACGGAGCGGTCGAGCCGGGCGGCTACCTGGCGCGCGTCCGATCCGTCGCGGTTCGCCATGTACAGCCCCGTCACCTGGTAGCCCTGGTAGCGGTCGTCGAAACCGGTGTAGGCGATCCAGCGACCATCGGGTGACACCGCGACGCCCCCGTCGGGCCCGTTGCGGTCCGTCAGCGCGCTGATCTCCCCGTCCAGGGAGATCTCGTAGATCTCGGTGTTGCGGTTTTCCAGCTCCCAGTCCGGGTGCCGGTTTGCCTCGATCAGCACCGACGCGCCATCGGGCGACCACACCGGCCGCCCCCTCCCCGAGCGTCCCACATAGCCACCGTGGTGAAAGTCGCCACTCGTGATCTGGCGCGGCGTGCCGCCATCGGAGGGGATCACGAAGAGGTGGGTGAATCCGTGCTCCAGGTCGCCCGCACCATCGAAGCGGTGCACCAGTTCGTGGATCACGCGCGCCGGTTCCGCCCATTCGACCCCCTCGGGCGGGTCCGGCATGGAGATCAGTTGCATCCCCGCCTGCGGCACGAAGGAGGAATAGACGATCATGCTGCCGTCCGGCGACCACGCGGGCACCCGCGGTTCCTCGGCGAGGTTCGTGATCCGCGTGGTGGCCCCCGTGTCCATCCAGCGGACGTGCAGCTGGGGCGTTCCGGTCTCGTCCGATATGTACAGGAGGCGCTGCCCGTCCGGTGACCAGCGCGGCCAGCTGTCCGCCTGCTTGCCGGTGGTAAGGGAACGCTGTCCCGAACCGTTGTCGTTCATGATCCACAGGTTCGAGAAGTTGCGATCGGTGTGCGGGTCCGACCATTGCCGGACAAAAACGATCTGCGAGCCGTCCGGCGAAACCTGCGGGTCGCTGACAAACTCCAGGTCGAAGACATCTTCGGCGGTGAGCACATCCATGTCCCTCTGCGCCAGGGCGCTCGCGGGAACCGCGACGGAGGCAACGACGGCAACGATCAGCAACCGGTTCATGGGGGGTTTTCTCCTGCGTTCGGGTACTAGCGGGAGACGACGTACCTGCCGTGCGTGTCCCCCGGGATGAATTCGCTTATTGCGTATGGCCCGTTCAGCAGGTGATTGAACGCCCTGCGGGTCGAACGTCTCCAGCCGAGCGCCTCGTCGAAGGAACGGGCTTCCACTTCTTCGATGTCGCGCGGGATCAGGACTTCGATCACGTCCGCTTCAGTCGAGGGCAGAGATTCGTCGCTGCCCGGAGCCCACACGACCGGCGGCGATTCGGGTTTTTCCTCCGAAGCTCCCGATCCGGCATGACTGAGCGCGTCCCGGCGTGTGCTCGTCAGATCGACCTCGCCCGTCGCTTTCGTGCCCGCCAGATCCCACCTGGCGATGAACCGGTCGGTTCCGAGCTGGTGGAGCTCGCTGTCCGATGTCCCGTACATGTCCTGCACGAACTCGTCTACGGTGGCCCCGAGCAGGTTCAGGTTCAGGTGCGCGTTCCGGGCCACCAGCGGGTCGAAGGTCCAATACATGGTCTTCACCCCGACGCCGCGGAGTTCCTCCTTCTGGGCGAGCTTGAGCCGCCGGCCGATCCCCTGGTTTCGCGCTTCCGGGCGCACGGCCAGCATGTGCGACCAGTGGGCGAGCTCCCCTCGGCGCAGCCCCGTCACCCCGTAGACGAAACCGTAGAGTGTTCCGTCGGGACCGAACGCCCCGGTCACCACCCCTTTCATCTTGGCAGTGATCTGCAGCATGCTGAGCGGCACCACGTCCGAGAAGCCCTGTCCCCAGGTGTCGCGTTGAAGATCGACGCACGCGACGAAATCGTCGCGAGTCTCGGCCGGGCGAATCCGGACCTGAAACGAGCCGGAGGAGTCTGTGCCGGAGGCGGGGGCTTGCGAGGTCATCACGGCGCTCCCTTGAGAACGTCCATTCCCTGGCGTCACTTGGGATGGCAACCTAGCTTGCAGGTTCGCATACGGCAAGGTATACAATGATTCGAGCCCACGCGGAGTACATTTCTGCGTTATGTTATCAGGCTGGACATGAGATTTCGGGGTCCTGCTGGAACAACCAGCGGAACCGGGAACAAGGGAATCTAGTAAGGAGGCGGATTCCGCCAAGATGCGCGGTCCGCAATGACGGGGAGCCATGAGTCTAGTCAACACCACTGTCGATCTCGGGACGCAGGCCTACGAGCGCCTGCGCGAACTAATCGTCCACGGCCGCCTCGCACCCGGCTCGCGTCTCATCGAGACCGAGATCGCCGACCGGCTCGGGCTCAGCCGCACTCCCATCCGGAGCGCGCTCCAGCGTCTGATGCAGGAAGGCTACATCGCCGATACCGGAAACGGTCGCCAGAGCCGCCCGTACGTTTCGCCGCTCACGAAGGACGACGCGCTGGAACTGTTGTTCATCGTGGGCGAGATCGAGGGGCTGGCCGCCTGGCGCGCCGCCCAGCTCGACACGCGCCCCGCCCTGGTCACCGAACTCAACGCGATCAACTCCGAGATGCTCGCAGAGGCGAGCCTCGGCAGGCCCTCCCGCGAGCGGCTCTTCCAGCTCGACAACAGATTCCACCGCTCGTACGTGCAGGCGGGGGCCGGCCCCCGGCTCCTGGTGCTCAACGACTCCATCAAGCCGCAGGCCGAGCGTTACATACGCCTGTACATCGACGCCCTGATCGATCAGATCACCGTGTCCGTCGACGAGCACGAGAGAATCGTGAACGCGATCGCGTCCGGCGACCCGGATAAGGCCCAGGCCACCGTACGGACCAACTGGCGCAACGCCGCCGAGCGACTCGGCGGTGTCATCGCTCGCGCCGGGGAACTGGGCAGCTGGTAAACGCGCGGCCATCCATACCCTACAGGAGACTCCACCGATGAACCGCACCCGATTCCTTGCGCTTGCCTTCTTCGTCGTTTTCGCTCCGGCCGCGGTCGCGCAGCAGGGGCTCGAGGGGCTGGGCGTCGAAATCGAGCAGATGATCGGCGACTGGGGTATCCCGGGAGCCGCCGTCGTGGTGATTCAGGACGACGAAATCACCTTCGCGCAGGGCTTCGGCGTCAGGGAGATCGGTGGCGGGGATCCGGTCGACGAGCACACGATCTTCGCGGTGGGGTCCACCTCCAAGGCCTTCACCGCCGCCTCGGTCGCCATGCTCGTGGACGAAGGGAAGGTGTCATGGGACGATCCCATCGGTGATCACGTGCCCATCTTCCAGCTCAGCGACCCCTACATCACGCGCGACTTGCGCGTGCGCGACCTCATGGCCCACAACTCCGGCCTGATGCGCGGCGACCGCCTCTGGTACGCGAGCGGCCGCAGCCGCGAAGAGGTCCTCGAGCAGGTAAGGCACCAGCCCGTGACCTTCCCGCTGCGCTCGACCTTCCAGTACAACAACACGACCTGGATCGCGGCCGGCGAAGTCATCGAGAACGCCTCCGGCATGAGCTGGGACGACTTCGTGGCTTCACGCATCTTCCGGCCCCTGGGCATGGCCCGCAGCACGACCTCGGTCGAGGCGCTCAAGCGGCTCGACAACGTCGCCACGCCCCACAATCCGTCGCTGGACGGCGAGGTAAAGGCCATCCCCTACCGCAACATCGACAACGCCGGGCCGGCGGGTTCGATCAACTCCAGCGCGCTGCAGATGGCCCAGTGGATCCGGCTGCAGCTCGGCCGCGGGGAATTCGAGGGCGAGCGGCTGATCTCCGAGGAGGCCATCGGCGAGACGCACACCAGTCAGATGCTCATCCGCAAGGAGGGCACCTGGGCGCTCACGTGGCCCGAATCCGATTTCCTGACCTACGGGCTCGGCTGGTTCCTTAGCAGCTACCGCGATGTCACGATGATCTCCCACGGCGGCAACATCGACGGCATGACCGCCTACGTGGGATTCGTCCCCAGGCGCGGCTACGGAATGGTCATCCTGTCGAACCTGAGCAGCGCGAACGGCTTCAGCTCCGCTCTGGCGCACCGGATCATCGACCGCCTTGAGGGCGGCGAAGGCCTCCCCTGGAACGAGAACATGCTCAAGGTCTTCAGCGAGTTCATGGACCAGCAGCGCGCCGCGGCCAGGGAGGTCGAAGAGAGCCGCGCGGAGGGCACGTCGACCACGCTGCCCATCGCCGAGTACGCCGGCACCTACGCCAACGACATGTACGGCGAGATCGTCGTGACCGAGGACGGCGGGGTGCTGAGCGCCAGCTTCGGTGCCGGCTACCAGGGCTCCCTGGAGCACTGGCACTACGACACCTTCCGGGTCAGATGGGGCGGCGGCGCCGAGCCCCGTGAGTTCCTGCGCTTCGAGATCGGAACCGACGGCAAGGTCGCGGTCCTGCACGCGGAGATCGAGGGAAGCATCGCGTTCAGGAGGCAGGAAGGGTAGGCGCGAGGCTCCGGTGGCCCCCGTGTCATGAACCCGGTCCCGCGTCGCGAGCCGAGCAGCCGGGCAGCACTTCCCGCCAGGCGGTGAGCGGCTCGATCGTCAACGGGAGCACTCACACCGCCGACGTCGTCGTCATCGGCGCCGGGATCGTGGGGGCGTCCTGCGCGTATCAGCTCGCCGACCGCGGCCTGTCGGTCGCCGTCCTGGAGCGGGAAGCCGCACCCGCGCTCGGCTCCACCGGGAGGAGCGCGGCCGGCGTGCGCGTGCAGTTCACCACGGCGCCCAACATCGCGCTGTCGATGTACTCGCTGCCCATCTACCGCACCTTTCGCGAGCGGCACGGCTTCGAGGTCGGGTACCGCGACATCGGATACCTGCTGCTCGTGCCGCCGGAGCGCTGGGACGACCACATGGCCTCGGTCGCGCTGCAGCGCAGCATGGGCGCCCCGGTCGAGGTGCTCGCACCGGAAGAGGCGCTGCACTACGTCCCCATGGCTACCGACGGGCTCGCCGGTATGACCTACGGTCCCTGGGACGGGGTCATCGATCCCCACATGGCGACCCACGCGTGGGTGTCGATGGGCCGCCGGGCCGGGGTGCGGTACCATCTCCGCGAGGCCGTGACCGGTGTCCGTTCCGAGGGCGACGGGTGGCTCGTCGAGACGGAAACTCGAACCTTCTCCTGCGAACACCTGGTCAACGCCGCGGGAACCTGGTCGGGACGGGTCGGCCGGCTCGCCGGGCTGGAAGTTCCCGTCAGGCCGAAGCGCATCCAGATCTTCCTGAGCGCGCCGATCGCCGACGAGCGCACCTACCCGCTCACGATCGACCTGGGCACCGGCGTGTACCTGCGCAGCGAGGGTGACCGGATCCTCTTCGGCATGGACACCCACGCCGACGACGGTTTCACGGAGGGGGTCGACTGGGGCTGGCTGGAGGAGGTGCTGCTGGCCGGTGTCGACCGCTACCCCTGGTGGGTGGACCTCGGGGTGGACCGCCAGGGAAGCTGGTGGGGATATTACGGCGTGACACCCGACAACAACCCGGTGATCGGCTTCAATCCGGGGGCCAGCCGCTGGGTGGACGCTTGCGGGTTTTCAGGGCACGGGATCATGCATGCGCCCGCGACCGGGCTGGCGGTGTCCGAGCTGATCGCCGACGGACACGCGCACACCCTTGACGTGACCGCCTTCCGTCACGGAAGGTTCGAGGAGGCGGGGGTGGCGGTGGAGGCCAACATCTTCTGAGGAGACCGGACCGGGATGACGCTTAGATTCGCCGAAGAGATCATGCTGCTCCTGCTGGACGACGAAGAGGGGCGCTTCCTGCGGGTACCCGACTGGTCGATGCGGTATGCGCTCGGCGGCGCGGTGCTGATGGACCTCGCGCTCGAAGACCGGATCGACACCGACCTCGAGAAGCTGATCCTGGTCGATTCCACCCCGCTGGGCGAAAATCTGCTCGATCCCGTGCTCGCCGAAATCGCCAGCGAGGAGGGTACCCACAACGCGCGCTTCTGGGTGGAACGCGCCGCGGGTCACTCCGACGCGATCCGCGAAGCCGCCGTGACCCGCCTCGTCGAACGCGGGATCCTGGAGCGCAGGGAGGACCGGTTCCTGTGGGTCTTCCGGTCGCGGCGCTACCCCGTCGTCGACGGCACCGCGGAGCAGGAGGTCAAGCTGCGGATCATGGAGCTCCTCTTCAGCGAGATGATCCCGACTCCGCGCGACGTCGTCATCATCTGCCTGGCGGATGCGTGCGGCATCTTCGCCGAACTGCTCTCCAGGCGCGAACTGCAGCACGTCATGCCGCGCATTCAGTTCCTGCGCCGGATGGACCTGATCGGCCGTGCGGTGACGGATGCCGTATGGGACATCGAGGTCTCGCTGGCGCAGGCGATCCGACCCCATTTCGGGTAGGCCCCAAGGGCGTAGTGCGGGCAAACCGTCTGACAAGTAGGCTTTACACTTTATAAGGTAAACCTTACATTGTCGGAGTTGTCGGGCCACGCACCAGCACCAGGGAGACTCAGCATGACCGATGTCCAGCTAGACAACCGGGTAAGACACTACCGCAAGGCGAACCGGATGTCGCAGCAGAAGCTCGCCGAAGCCCTCGGCGTGTCGCGTCAGGCGATCCACGCGATCGAGACGGGCTCGCAGGTTCCTTCCACGAGCCTCGGGCTGCGCATGGCGCGGGTGTTCGGGTGTGCCGTGGAGGATCTGTTCAGCCTGGCGGCGGATCCCGCAATTCGCGCGCGTCTGGCGCCGGCCGGGCCGGACAACCAGGCGAGTCCGCGGGTCGTCCTCGGACAGGTCGACGGCCGCTGGGCCGCGCACCGGCTTCCTTCGCTCGGTATCACCGCCGCGGACGGAATCATCGCCGGCGTGGACGGGAACGAAGCCGATGTCACCCCGCTCGCCGATTCGGCGCACCTCGAGCGCAACGTGCTCGTCGCCGGATGCGCACCCCTGCTGGGGGCGGTGGCGCAGCGGGTCGGAGCCCGGTTCAGCGACGCGCGCGTAACCTGGTTGCGCACCGGGAACAGGAACTCGATGGGACTTCTCGCGGGGGGGCTGGTGCACATGGCGGGGCTCCACCTGTCGGGAGGCGGAGGTGCTGAGGGTACCGCGGCGGTCGCGCGCCGAGTGCTTCCCGGCCGCCGACTTCTCGTCGTCAACCTCACGCGCTGGCGCCAGGGGCTGGTGGTGGCGGCGGGGAACCCGCGCGGTATCTCCGGCGCAGCCGATCTGGCCAACTCGGACCTGCGGGTCGTACGCCGCGAAGAGGGGTCCGGCGCACAGGCGCTGGCCACCCGGCTCGTGGAGGCCGAGGCCGACTGTGCCCTTCCGGACTCGGGACCGATGGCGCGCGGCCACCTCGAGGTGGCCAACCTGGTGCGGTGCGGGGCAGCGGACGTGGGCATCGCCATCGAGGGCGCCGCGCTCGCCGAGGGACTCGACTTCGTGCCGCTCACGGAGGAGCGCTTCGACCTGGTCGTCCCCGCAGACATCGCGGCCAAGACGCCGGTGTCCCGGGTCATCGACGCCCTGGACGACGCCGCCTTCCGCACCGAAGTGAGCCACCTGCCCGGTTACGACGGGTCGATGAGCGGACAGGTCACGACCGTGGACGCGGCGTGAGGACTCGCGGGGCGGCGGCCCTGAACGCGGCCGTCCTGAGCGCGACACTCCTCCTCCCGGGCTGCGGCTCCGCCGATCCGGAACGGCAGCCGCTGCGGGTGTTCGCCGCTTCGTCGCTGACCGACGCGTTCAGCGACATGGCGGGTGCATTCGAAGCTTCGCACCCCGAAACCGAGGTCGTGCTGGTGTTCGCCGGAAGCCAGGTGCTTCGCCTCCAGATCGAGCAGGGCGCTCCCGCCGACGTCTTCGCCTCGGCCGATCCCCGCCACATGGAGTCCCTGGTGGGCGAGGGGCTGGTCACCGGGCAGCGCGTCCTGGCCGAGAACGAGCTGGTGGTGATCGTGCCGCGGGGCAACCCGTCCCGCATCGAGGCCTTCGCCGACCTGGTGCGAGCCGAGCGCCTCGTGATCGGGACGCCGTACGTGCCGGTGGGGGCGTACACGCGCGAGGCGCTGAGGCGCGCGGGAGCCGACGGCGGTCTCCCCGGTTTCGAAGCGGAGGTGCTGGGCCGCGTAGTCTCCGAGGAGAGCAACGTGAGGCTCGTGCGCGCCAAGGTGGAGCTGGGCGAGGCCGACGCCGCGATCGTGTACCGCACGGACGCCGCGCCGGGGCGGGTGCGGACGGTGCGGGTGCCGTCCCGGGCGAACGTGCGCGCCCAGTATCTGATCGGGGTGGTGGCAGGCGCGGAAAACGTGGCCGGAGCGGAGCGGTGGGCGGGGTTTGTGGCTTCGCCGGAGGGTCGCCGAATCCTGTCCCGCCACGGCTTTCTCACCGACGTCACGACCGCGCAGTAACAGCCCCGGGTGAAGCACCGCCGTTCTCTCGCGGAACGCGCGCCGTTCCTGGCCGCGCTGCCCATGCTGGCCATCCTCGCGGTCCCGCTGGTCGCGCTGGCCGGCGCATCCTCTCCCGGCGACATCGCCGCGGGTGCCCGCCACCCCCTCTTCGCCCCGGCGCTCTGGCTGAGTACGCGCACGACCCTGTTCTCCCTGGCGGTCATTGTCCTGGCGGGCACCCCCCTCGCATGGTGGATGGCGGCGCGCCCGGGACGCGCCCCACGCTTCGTCGAGACGCTGGTGGACCTGCCCATCGTCGTTCCGCCCGCGGTCATGGGCATCGCACTGCTCGAGACACTCGGGCGAAACGGGCTCTTCGGCCCGGCGCTGTCCTCCCTCGGCCTTCGGATCCCCTTCACCACCACCGCCGTCGTGGTGGCCCAGGTGGTCGTCTCGGCCCCCTTCTACGTCCAGGCCTCGGCCGCGGCCTTTCGGCGCATCGACGACGACCTCCTGACCGTCGCCCGCACCCTCGGTCACTCCCCGGCTAGCGCCTTCTTCCGCGTCGCGGTCCCGCTGGCCCTCCCCGGCATGGTTGCGGGCGCGGCCCTCGCCTGGGCCCGGGCGCTGGGAGAGTTCGGCGCCACGCTCCTCTTCGCCGGCAACCTCTCCGGCACCACCCAGACCATGCCGCTGGCGATCTACACCGCGCTCGAATCCGATGCGCGGGTCGCCGTCGCGCTGGCGCTCGTTCTCGTGGCCGCGAGCGCGCTCCTCCTCATTCCCCTGCGCGCCGTGCCCGCGCTGCTCATGCGCCGGCTCGGGGTCGAGCACGGCGCCTGACCCGTGGATTGGAGCGTCCGCGTCGAGGCGCGCACCGGCGGCTTCCACCTCGATGCCCGCATCGAGGGCGGCGCGGCCCCCGTCGCGGTCATCGGGCCGAACGGTTCCGGCAAGACCACCCTGCTCCGCGTCATCGCCGGCGCCTGCCGGGCCGACCGCGGGCGCATCCGCGTCGGCGACCGCGTCCTCTTCGACTCCCGCGCCGGTGTCTTCCTGGCTCCCGAGGACCGTCGCGTCGGCTACGTGCCGCAGGGGTACGGCCTCTTCCCTCACCTGACCGTCCTCGACAACGTCGCCTTCGGGCTCGCCGCCGGGCCCGCGCGCGCACCCAGGGCGGACCGGCACCGCATCGCCGCCGACATCCTCGGCGAGATCGACTGCGGACACCTCGCGCGGCGCTATCCCGCCATGCTGTCAGGCGGCGAGAAGCAGCGCGTCGCCCTCGCCCGCGCCCTCCTGCCGGCACCCGAGATGCTCCTCCTCGACGAGCCCCTGGCCGCCATGGATGTCGCCGCCCGGCGGGGACTGCGGGGCTATCTGGCCAGCCACCTGGCCGGGCGGCGCCAGCCGGCGATCGTCGTCACCCACGACCCCCGCGACGTGCGCGCGCTGAACCCGCCCGCGGTCTACGCGCTGGAAAAGGGGAAGGTGATGGAGAGCGGCCCGCCCGATCGCCTGGCCGCGGAACCCGCCACCGACTTCGTCGCCGAGTTCTTCGCCTGAGCCGGCGGGAGTCGACAGCGCGTGGACGAACCCCCCCGGGGGGTATTTGTGGTCCGCCAGCTAACGCCGGAACATGTAGCGCAACGTGAACGACAGCGCGCCGTTGTAGATCTCGCTCCCCTCCATGGACGCCTCCATGGCGCGCACGCCGGCCTCGTAGCGCGCGCCGATGCCGAGACCGCGCCAGTCCACCTCGCCCCCCACAACCACACCGAAATCGATCTTGCGATGGCCGATCGGCTCGATGTCGTCGCAGTCGTCGTCCTGCAGCTCGCACCCGAGCAGCGCCCCGATGGAGAGACCGCCAAACAGGTGAGGGCGAAGTGCACCTCCCGGCGCGGTCCGCAGCTGCGCCAGGACCGGCATCTGGACGTACGTCAGGCCGAAGACCTTGCTGGGCCCGAGGCCATAGTCTCCCAACACGGTGTTCAGCCGGGCCCCCTTGGTGGAAACGTAGAGCTCGGGCCGCATGGAAAACGTTTCGCCGAAGGGAACGTCGCCCGTGACACCGATCAGGAGCTTCGTGCGGGCGCTGACCTCGATCGCGCCGCTGCCGGTGAATCCGGCACGGCTGACACCGCCGATGACCCCCAGTCCCAGCTGGGCCGAGGCGCTGGAAGCGGAGGCCGCGATGAGCGCTGCCGCGATCAGCAAACCGCGACCGACCGCCGCGCTGCCGCCGACCCGCCGACAGGGACCAGAATCGGCGCGAACGGCCCCGCGCCGGATCTGTGTGGACATTGCACCTCCAGATGGTATCCCCAAATGTAGTCCCGATCGGCCCTTCCCGTTCCCTGCTTGCGGCGCAAACGCCCGCCCGAGCATACTCCACGCATGCAATCCACCACTGCAACGGCCAACGCAGCGCCCGCCACGATCGGGGATCCTGCCCGGACGACCGCGCGCGATCTCCTGCGGCAGACGCGGGTCGACCTGGCCGCGGTGCACCGGATCACCGTGCTGGAGGGACTCCACGAAGGCACCTGGAACCACTTCAGCGCCACGGTACCCGGCCGTCCGGGATACCTGCTGCTGTCCCCCGGGCAGACGCACTTCTCGCGTGTGACGGCTTCCAGTCTGCTGATGACCGATCCGCACGGCAACGTGGTCGAGGGCTCCGGCATCCCCAACAAGAGCGCGTGGGCCATCCACGCGCCCCTGTACCGGGCCCGTCCGGACCTGGCCTGCGCCCTTCATGTCCACTCGCCGCACGTCTCCGCGCTCGCCTCGACCGAGGGATGGCGGCTCGACACCCGCGGCGGACAGCACGCCGGCGTGTTTCACGGCAATGTGTCCTACTTCGACTACGAGGGGATCGTGACCGAGGACGAAGAAGGCGAGCGCATGGCCGAGGCCCTCGGGGACAACAGCACGCTGATCATGGCCAACCACGGGGCGATGGTGGCGGCCGCATCGATCGAGGTGGCCATGCTGCACCTCGTCTCGCTCGAGCGTGCATGCATGACCGAGTGGATGGTGCGCGCCGGAGGCGGCCGGATGCGCCGGGTTCCCGTCGAGGTTGCCGAAGCCGTGGCCGCGATGGCGCCGGACGGTTTCGGCGAGCGGGGGTATCTGGACGGCATGAAGGCGCTGCTGGACCACGAGGGCCAGGACTACGCGGACTAGCAGCCCGCGGAGGTCAACGGCGCAGCATGTACCTGGCGGTGAGCGACGCCACCCCGTTGAAGATCTCGTTCCCGGGAACCGACGCGTCGACCGCGCGGACGCCGACCTCGTAGCGCGCGCCGACTCCGATGCGCCCCATCGCGAGCTCGACGCCCACCACCACGCCGACATCCACGCCGCTCTGGTCGATTCCCTCTAGGTCGGCGCAGTCCAGGCTGCCCAGATTGCACCCGAGCAGGACTGCGGCGGAAAGACCGCCGAAGAGCCGCGGGCGAACCGGGCCGTCCGAGGCGGACCGCAACTGCACGAGCACCGGCATCTGTATGTAGGACACCCCGAAGGTCTTGCTCGGCCCGTCGGCGGGGTCGCCGGCTTCAGTGCGCACCTCGGACCCCTTGGAAGAAAAGTGGAACTCGGGCCGCACCGAGAACCGCGGGCCGACGGGTATGTCTCCCACGACGCCGATCATCGGGCCCGTCCGCGGACTGACATCGACCGCGCCGCCCCCGGTGAAGTTGGCCCGGTTGAGCCCGGCGATGATTCCGAACTCGGACTGCGCGGCGGTTCTGTACGGCGCCGCGACGACCATCGCAGCCCCGAGGATCAGCGCGCACCCGGCCCCCGGGCGCATCAGCTGCCCGGCCCCGGAACGACCGGCAGCTCCACGTACGACCCTCCGTCGCCGCCGCGGTGCACCGTGATCGTCGGCACGATGTTGTCTTCGGCGTCGGGCCGGTTCGCGGGCGACAGCTTGGGGTGGAGGTCGAAGACGGGCCAGTCCGCCGCCGCGATAGACAGGCGGATGCTGTGCCCGGCCCGGAAGAGCCACGACGTGGGGTGGAGCGAGGTCGTGACCCGCACCACTGCGCCGTCGGCGAAGACGCGGTCGGTGTAGTCGGCCTCGCGGAAACCGGCCCAGGGCAGGTCGGGCTTCACGTCGATCCCGGGGTTGCCCGGAATCTGGAGGTCGTTGTCGACGAGGCGGTCGAAGCCCGCGCGGTGCTGGTGCTCGGTGACGAGGATGGCGTTGCCCTCCGGGTCCACGTCCTCGAGGTAGAAGTAGAGGTCGCCGTAGTCGGCGGTTGACGAGACCGATACGCTGACGACGGGGTGGCCGGTCACCTCGGTGTCCGCGTCGAGCGGCGCACTGGTGTAGGTGAGGACCTGCGCGGCCTTGTCGGTTCGGTAGGGGAGGTCGTCGGGCACCCCGAACATCTGCTGGCGGGAATGGCCGAACGACGGCGCGTTGAAGGGGGGCCGCCCCTTCATGGCGTTCGCGACCGAGATCTGCGAGGCGTCGAGCCCGGGGCCGAAGGACGCGTCGTGGGTGTAGTCGGCGACGTATTCGTCGCTTCCGGGATCGCCGGGTTGCCGCGCGAGCGCCCCCGCGCCGTCCAGGTAGAGCCGCGTGGGCTCCTCCCGCTCCAGCGGCCACGACCCTTCCGCCCGCCACCCCTCGTTCTGGACGAAGATGTGCACCGGGGGCTCGTATTCGATGCCATTCCTGACCCCTTTCAACCAACGGTCATACCACCGCAGCGCCTCGCCCAGGTAGGCGGGCGTGTACACGTTCTCGCGCTCCGGGTCGGCTCCGATCGCCATCGAGGCGGCGGGCGAGATCCCCTGGTGGTACATGGGCCAGGCGGCGATGCGGGACGGGTTCGTAGGCTCGAGCGTGGCGAACACCTCGAACGAACTGCGCGTGAACGCGTCCCACCAGCCGGCGAAGTGGTAGATCGCCACCCCGGATTCGATGATCGCGGGCGTCAGCGCCCAGTTGAGGCCCGGAGCGGTCAGGCCGTCGGACTCGCGCGTGGTGTCGTAGAAGCGAGTCGACCTGACGGTATTGACCGCGTCGTAGTTGCCGGGCGCCCCGTTCGGGTGCGCAATGTGCTCCATGGTCGCGTTGAAGTACGCGTGCTCGGTGCGCGCGACTCCGTCGGGGTATTGCGGGGGATTCGCGGGATCGACCGGCCAGGGATAGTCGTCGGTGAACCAGGTGTCCCCGTCCGCATCCACGGGAATCTCGTCGAGCAGTTCGCCGTCCCCGTCTTCGTCGAGCACCGGGGTCACCGGGGGAATGGGGAAAGTCGGGAACGTGTTGTTGTGGTTGATGAAGTCGGTCATCGCCGTCCACATCTCTATGAAGGCGTAGCTGAAGACTCCTCCTGGCTTGCCCAGCATCCCGTCCCAGCCCGTGTGGACGGGAATGATCGCCTTGAGCGCCTCGGGCTGCGCCGCCGCAGTGGCAAACTGCGACCAGCCCTCGTAGGAGCCGCCGAACATGCCCACGTTGCCGTCGCTCCAGGGCTGCGCGGCGATCCAGTCCACGATGACGCCCGCGTCGTCAATGATCTCGTGGGTCATCACGTCGTTCCAGCCGAAGGACGCGCCGCTGCCTCGCATGTCTGCGGCCACGTAGGCGTACCCGCGCGCGAGAAAGAACTCGTACGGGGCCACCGGGACCTCACCCGTCTCGGGGTTGATCGACGTGCGGTGATAGGGTGTGTAGCGGAAGATCACCGGGAACGCCGTCGCGGCCTCGCCCTCGCCGGTGTAGCCCGCGGGCAGCACCACGTCGACGGCCAGTCGCACCCCGTCCGATGCGGTCACGAATTGCGACGACCGCTCGTGGCCCGTCCACTCCACCGGGCTGGTGCCCTCGAGCGACAGCGGGCTGGTCTCGACATCGATCACGGGGGCGGCGTCGCTGCCATCGCCACCAGTGCACGCGGCCAGTGTCGCAGCGAACCAGAATGTAAAGCCTACCTTACATAATGTAATGTTGTCCATACTATTTCACTCCAGCGCACGCATGTGCCATTTCCTCAGCGTCGTCTTCTCGACCTTCTCCGTCGGCGTCTTCGGCAGCACGTCCAGGAAACGCACGAACAGGGGCACCATGTAGCGGGCCATGCGCCCTCGGCAATAGTCCAGCAGTTCGTCGGCGGAAAGATCGTGCCCGGGCCGCAGTGCCACCGAGACCGCCACGTCCTCTTCCGTGTACTCGCTGGGCACGCCGTACGCCGCGGCCTCCAGCACCGCCGGGTGCGCCTCGATCACCTGCTCGATCTCGTACGCCGAGATGTTCTCGCCCCGCCGCCGGATCGCGTCCTTCCTGCGCCCCTCGAAGTAGAGGTTGCCGTCTTCGTCGAGGCGCCCCAGGTCTCCGGTGTGGAACCAGCCGCCGCGGAATACCTCGCGGTTGAGGTCGCGCATCCGGTAGTAGCCGGTCAGCAGGAGGTGGCGGTCCTCGTCACGCGCGGGCCGGACGACGATCTCGCCGATCCCGCCGGAGGGCAGCGGCCGGTCGTCGTCGTCCACGATCCGCAGGCGGAACTCGGGGACCACGCGGCCGCACGATCCCGTCGGGTAGGACTCGCCCGGATCCTGCCAGACCATGACGCCGCCCTCGGTCGAGCCGTAGCCCTCGATCAGCGTGAGGCCGAACCGCTCCTCGAAGTCGTGCTTGAAGGCGGGCATCGGCACGCCCCATGCAAGCCGGGCCGGGTTGTCGGCGTCGTCCGGCCGCAGTTCCTGCTTGTGGATGAAGGTCAGCGTCGCGCCCATGAAGTCGAAGATGGTGACGCCGTAGCGCCGCACGTCCGCCCAGAAACGCGATACGCTGAAGCGCTCGGTCACAACCGCCGTGACTCCCGCCCACAGCGCGGGCGCGATCGTGCCGATGGTCGCGTCCCAGTGGAAGACGGGGTAGGGGCAGAAGAGCACGTCGTCGCCGCGCACGCCGGCCGACCGCGCCATGATGCGCGCGTGGCCGAGCACGTAGCGGTGGGACAGCTCGCACGCCTTGGACATCCCGGTGGTGCCGGAGGTGTAGATCAGCAGCGAGGGGGCCGCGCCGGTGGGCGGGGGTGCCGGGGGCACACCGTCGTCGCCGACGTCGAGGGCGTCGAGTGCAAGGGTGGCGAAACAACCGCTCGCCGGGGCTGGCCCGCCGCGCACGATTAGGCGCTCGACGTCTTCCAGGTCGCCCGCGACCTCGTGCACCGCGTCCACCAGCGAGTGATCGACCACCAGGTCCCGCGACCCTGTCAGGTTGATGGCGTGCGCCAGTCCCGGTCCGCGGAATTCGGTGTTCAAGGGCGCCCACACCGCGCCGGCCCGGTTGGCCGCGAACCAGAGGACGGCCGCATCCGCGCAGTTGGGAAGGAGGGTCGGGACGATACGCGAGGCACCGTCGGGAGTCGTGGCGCCCACGCCGTCCGGGGCGCCCAGCCCGGCCACGCGGTGGCGCCGCAGCCCTGCCGCCAGCGACCGGGTACGGGCCTCGAAGGCCGCGTAGGTGAGGTCGGCCTCGCGGAAGCGCACGAAATGCCTGTCGGGGTGCTGCCGCGCTCTTTCGGCGAGCGTGGAGACGATGGTGGCAGTGCTGGATGGGCTAGCCATTGCTGAGAGTGACCGACGATTCCAGGTCCATGGCTCTGTCGGGAGGGTTGGGAGACGGCGGACGGGTGGGAGCATTCCCAGTGTGGCCCATCGTGTCTTCGGCTGCAATGCGTCGCAAGCCCCCCTTGCGCAGGTCCGAAACGGAAGTATGTTGGCCGCGCTTTTATGCACAGGGGAGCATTCCCGGCACCCGGGGCACCACTCCCCCTTTCACCCGTCACGCTGCGGCAAGCAATTCTCACTCATTGACCTCCTCCAATCCGCTAGGCCCCTACACGGGCGCGCTCGTATGGGGCTAGAGCAACAAGCGGCAGGCGAATCAGCCTTCCGCCGGTTGATGATCGCGGTCCTCTCCTCGCGGAGTGCGTATGCCGACATACAGGCAGTGGCCCGCGACCATCGATGCATTCTGGCCAGCGACCAGGATGAGCTCCTGCGCCTGGCGCGAATGCTGATGCGCTCGTGCTCGAGGCGGAGGATCTGCCACCAGTTCTTGGCGTGCTGCGGGTCATAACACGAGAACATCCTCTCTTGCCCGTTATTCTCGTCATCGAGCAAGGCTCACCCGACCTGCAACGGCTGGCATCCATTACCGTCGAGGCGGTCCTCTTCCGACACCAGATCGTCGCGCGTCTGCCGGCCGCGCTGAAGAGTTCTGTTGGGACGACCGCCGGAGTTCGAGCACTGGCGGAGGCATACATCAGGAACGAGGCAATCGCTCCGTCAGTACGCCGCCTGGTGACGTGTGCCCTGACCGCTGTACCCCCGCCGCGCACGGTCCAGCATTTGGCCCGTCTCCTGAACTCCGATCCATCAACGGTCCGCCGCCACTGGCGGCGAGGTGTCAATTCGCATGGTATCCAGCGGGTCAAGGACCTATTGGATTGGCTCGTTCTGCTGTACGCGGCCTCGGTGAAGCGCCCGCATCTGAGTTGGCAGCTCGTCGCCGAGCGAATTGGCACGCACGAGAAGACGCTCAGACGCCTCGCTGCGCGTTTGACTGGGGAAACGCTGGGTTCTGTGGGCTCCGCCGGTCCTGAACGGCTACTGAGACGCTTTGCGGATTCTCTTGCAGAATCGTTCTGCGCGGAATTGCCCTGACGTGCGCGCTTTTGTGCCTTGTGGCGCTGTTCCCAACGACTAGACTGAGCCAGACTGGCTGAATCTGGCTGTCTTCCAGGTTCACGGGTTCGCTCTATCAAGGCGCTGGGCGCCGGGAGGATGGTATCATGAAGAAGCGGCAGAAGCGGCTGGTGACGTCAGTGAGTGCGCTGTTTGTTATGCTCCTTGCTCTTTCGGTCACATCTGGCGAGGCTGGGGTTACGTCGTCGCAAGAGGACTGCACGGACCCAGAGGGTTGCGACTACTGCTACAACGCAGGTGGCTGCTCCGACAGTTGTGGTGGTGACGAGTGCGAGGCTATTGGTGAGTGCGACACTTGGTGTGAAAAAGAGATCTGCAGTGGCAAGAAGTACTGGGTCGGATGCGAGCCTGAATACTAGTCTACGCGGTACAAAGCGTGGCTACGTCGTCAACGGGTGACCGGAGGAGCCTCGCGTGCGGTTACTGACCCTTGGAGCTGCGTTGGTCCTTTGTGGCCCCGGCATGCTGCGCGGGCAGACCGCGTGTCCGACCCCTTGGCAGTTGGAAGAGGTTCTGCGGATCGGATCCGTGGAAAGCACGGACTTGGTCGCGCGTGTCCTGGATCTTGCGATCGGGCCCGACAGCGCCCTTTATGTCGCCCAGGCCATGGTGCCTGCGGTCACGGTGTTCTCTCTTGATGGCCGGGTGGTTGGTCGGATCGGTCGTGCGGGACGGGGACCAGGTGACCTCGAGGTTTCGGCCAGGGGTGTGGGCTGGATGGGAGACACTCTCTGGGTAGCCGACCTCAACCGGATCCAGTTGTTCAACGCTGACGAACGCGCGCCGGAGCAGGTTATCCAATTCTCAACGGGCGTGCCCGAGGAAGGGTCGCGCCTGAGCCCGGGCCATATGCTCGCCGACGGTAATCTCATTGGCAGGCGTCGCATCACCGATGGGCGCGCCTTGTCGTCCCGAGGCGAGAACCCAGGCCTCGCGCTGCGCCGCCTTTCACGATCCGGCGAAGTGCTGGACACAATCGCCACCGTCGAATGGCCGGGCAACGCCATTGAGCATGAGAGGGACGCTCGGTTGTTCCCTGGTGAACACCCCCTTAGAGACCTCCCCCCTCTTGGGCTCGGCGAATACCGTACCGCGCTCAAGCCCGACGGCTCCGCAGTCGTGAAGATCGGGAAGGTGCAAGAAGACGCAACTCCACCGGCCTTCGACCTTCTCGTGATATCAATCCATGGAGACACGCTCCTGCATCGGTCCGTCAAGTACGAACCCCGCGAAGTCACCCGTGCGATGGAACGCCGCCTGGCGGATGAGTATGCAAGGCAAAGGGCCGGAGATCACCGACCCTCGTCCCCAGCGTTTGAGCGCACGCGTCGTGCGGCTCTCAGTGTTTTCTGGGTTCCAGAGTATCTGCCCCCGGTCAGGCAGGTCGTGGCTGGAACGGACGGAACCATCTGGTTGCTTCGCGAGATGCGGGAGGACCGCGTCGATATCTGGGAGATCTACGATTCGGATGGCACGCTGGAAGGCACGGTGGAGATTGGGCACGGTCGCAGTTCCGCAGTTCCCTGGGCCCCCTGGGCTCCTCGTCTCGCGGTTGCCCTCGCGAGCCGTGACGAACTCTGGGGCGCCACGTATGACGATTTGGACGTCCCGTACATACACCGGTACCTGGTTGATCGGAAGTGCGTGCCTTAGCAGAAGTGTCGGGATCGGGCGGTTTCATTGCGAGAAAACGACGTATCCTGGTGGCACGGTGGCAAGGGCGTGCTGACTTGGTCGGTTCGCCAGTCTCTCACCCATCTCGCTGCGCCGACAATTGGCGTCTGCGGCCAACAGAACCACCACGGAGGTGATTGATGGCGAAGGCGAACTGGTTTGAGCGTATGATAGATGTCGCAACCCTGGGTGCCGGACTTGCGGCCGTGGTTGTGGCGGGAGTGTTGCTCGTTCGGACGATTGGTCCAGACCCTTCATCGGGCGGACCTGAGGGGGTGTCAGGCTGGCAGCGGTATGCCGGGGTCGGGCACCGACTGGGACCGGAAACGGCAGCCGTAACGATCATTGAGTTCGGTGACTATCAGTGCCCCTACTGCCGGGCATCGGAGGCCCATCTGGAGGCGATTCGGAGAGAATACGGCAACGACGTATCGCTGGTGTATAGACATTTTCCGTTGTCGGGGCATGGTTCGGCCTACTCGGCTGCACGCGCGGCGGAGTGCGCTGGAAAGCAGGATCGGTTCTGGGAGTTCCATGAGTTGCTCTATTCCACCACCCGTTGGATCGAGGACACGTCCGAGGGCGGGCTGGCGGGGCTAGCTGAGCAGGCCGGTGTGGTGAGCGTTGAACAGTTCACCCGCTGCCTTGCCGATCGCGAGATTGACGACCTTGTGAACGCCGACCTGGCGGCGGGACGAGAACTGGGAATTCGGGGAACGCCTACGTTCCTGGTGAACGGGGAGCTTCATGCAGGCGTCCTCGATTCA
Source organism: Gemmatimonadota bacterium (assembly GCA_009841165.1). Lineage (GTDB taxonomy): Bacteria > Gemmatimonadota > Gemmatimonadetes > Longimicrobiales > Gaopeijiaceae > Bin94. The sequence goes on from VXMI01000143.1 coordinate 35,067, forward strand.
CTCCGGTTCAAGGTGTTGTTCGACGAGCTGGGTGAGGGTCGGCCCTGACACCCCCGCCGCCGCTAAGAATCCCGCGGCGTCAGCCAGATCGACAGCCAGTCGCCCACCAGCGCCGGCCTCTCTTCCCCCTCGATCTCCACCCGGCAACCCAGTGTCACCTGGCGCTGGCCCGGCTTGCGGTCGCGCACGTCCTTGACGGTGAAGTGCCCGCGGATGCGCGATCCGGAGAGGACCGGGGCGACCAGGCGGACGCCCTCGAACCCGTAGCTGGCGGGATAGCCGTCGCCGATGCCGCCGTCCATGGGGTAGCGGTAGATCTGGTAGAGCATCGGGGTCATGAGCGACATGGTCAGGAAGCCGAAGGAGATCGTGCGGCCCCAGGGGCTGTGCTCGGCCGCGTACGCCGGGTCCACGTGGTGCGGGTCGGGGTCCTCGGTGATCTCGCCGAAGGCGCTGATGCGGTCCTGGTCGACTTCGATCCAGTCCGAGACGAAGGTGCGGCCGACGGCCTGGTCGACGGTTTCGGGCGTGATGTAGTCGCGTTCGGACGCGGCGGCGGATTCGCGGGTCATTCGGACGGGGCCTCCTCGCCCAGAATCAGTTCACGGCGTTGCGGTTCGGTGACGGACTTCCTGAGCCGGCCCGAGGCAAACCAGAATAGGATGCCCAGCAGGAAGCAGGCGATGATGACCATCCACGCGACCGGGATGCCTTCGCCGGGTTCGTAGGGATCGCCGAGCGCCAGGACGACGAAGAGCGTCGCGGCCAGCGCCGAGCCGACCGCGGTGACGATGCCGCCGGGGACACGGTAGGGACGGCGCGCGTCCGGGCGGGTGACGCGCAGCTTCACGACGCCGATCGAGACCAGGGCGAAGATGATGCCGAAGCAGATAGTGGCGGCGCTCACGATGGGCGCGATCGCACCCTCGCCCAGAACCACGCCCAGCGCACCCAGCCCGCCGACGAACAGGAGGGCGCCCGAGGGGGTCCCGTGGCCCGTGTGGACGGAGCCCAGGAAGGTGGGCAGCATGCGCGCGCGGCTCATCGCGAAGAAGACGCGCGAGGCCGCGATGATCACCGCGTTCCAGGTGGTGAGGATGCCGATGAAGCCGGCGGCCAGCACCGCACGCGAGAAGAACGGAGACGAGAACGTCTCCTGGAAGGCCGTTGCGGCGGGCAGCTGGTCGTACTCGAGGAGCTGCTGCCAGGGAACGATCATCGATCCCGACATGATGATCAGCACGTAGAAGGCCCCCGCGCCGAGCACCGCCAGCACGAGCATGAGCGCGGCGGCCCGTCCCGTGGTGCCCGGAGCGCGTTCCTCCATGAGCTGCGGGACCACGTCGAAGCCGGCCAGGAAAAACGGCGCCGTCACGAACGCCGCGATGATCCCGGGCATGATCGACCCGCTCTCGCTCCGCAATACGGCCGGCTCGAGGTTGGCCGTGTCGCCGAAGAGGAAGGCGGCGCCGATGAAGACCGCGCACAGCGCCAGAAAGCCGTAGGTCATCAGGTCCTGGAAACGGGTGGCCTTCGCGATGCCGCGGATGTTCATCCAGACCAGCACGGCCATCACGCCCAGCCCCAGCGCGAGCTTGCCGGGGCGCACGGGCACGTCGAACAGGGTGTACCAGACCGGGCCTCCGAAGCCGGGGAAGAGGCTCTCGGCGAGCACTCCGATGGCGATGCCCTCCCACCCCGCGACGGCCGTGTAGATGAACGCCAGGGTCCAGGCGGTGATGAAGCTGGTGCCGGTGCCGAACGACTCGTACGTGTAGGCGAGTTCGCCGCCGGACACGGGAAACATCGACGCCATCTCGGCATAGCAGATGCTGATCAGCGCGATGAGCAGGGTGCCGGCCGCGAATCCGATGCTCGCACCCACCGGACCGGCCGGCTCCAGCCAGTAGCCCAGGTAGACCATCCACCCCACCCCGATGATGGTCCCGAAGGCGACCGTGAAGAACTGCACCTTGCCGACGGCGCGCTTGAGGGTCGGTCGGGCGGGCTGGTCGGGCGTTGGCATGTCGGTCGCGGGGCTCGGGTGGCCTGTCGAGGGGCGTCCGGCAATCAGCTTTCCCCGCGCGAGCCGTTCGCGCAAGTTGGACCAATGGGTCGCCCGGGGTGCGCGCCGCCCCTGGCGAAGGGTCTGTCGTTGCAGGAGGTTCGTCTTGATGAAGAAGAGCGTCGGATTCTGCGCATTCGTGTCTGCCGCGCTGTGCACTGCCTGCGGCCCTCCGCCCCAGGAGTTCGCCTCGGGCACCGCGATCGAGAACGTGGCCGTGGTCGACGTGGCCGCCGGTTCCGTGACGGAGGGCCGCACCGTAGTGGTGCAGGGACGGAGGATTGCCGCCGTGGTCTCGCCGGACGACCTCTCGCTTGGCGACGCCGTCGAGCGCATCGACGCCGGCGGCGGCTACCTGATCCCCGGGCTCTGGGACATGCACGTCCACGAGCTTTCGCCCGGCTTCGAACCGGCGCTCCGGGTCTACATCGCCAACGGCGTGACCGGCGTACGGGACATGTGGGGCGGGCTGGACGTCTCGCGCGAAGCGCAGCAGGCGATCGCGGCCGGCGAGCGGGTCGGACCGCGTTCGATCGTCGCCGGGAACATCACGGACGGCGCCAACGCCTGGTGGCCCGGGTCGGTGATCGCCGACACGCCCGAACGCGGTCGCTTCGTGGTCGATTCGCTGGCCGATGCGGGCGCGGGCTTCGTCAAGGTGTATTCCGCGCTCGAGGCCGACGCCTTCGCGGCCATCGCGGAGCGGGCGGCGGCGCGCGGGATCGACGTGGCCGGACACGTCCCGTTCACGGTCACCGCGGGAGAGGCGTCGGAAGCGGGGATGCGCAGCATGACCCACATGTTCGGCGTCGTGGAAGCCTGCTCGTCGAACGATGCCGAGGTGCGCGCGCTAAGGGCGGAATGGATGGCGGACCGTGCGGAGGGCGGCGGGTTCACCGACCCGTTCTTCAATCCCGACCTGTACCGCGCCATCGTCGATGCGGCCGACGACGACGCCTGCCGCGAGCTTCTGGCACAACTGGCCGGCAACGGCACCTGGCTCACACCGACGCTCACCGTGTTGAGCAGCATGGCCTCGCTCCACCGGCTCCGGGAAGAGGACGATCCGAGACTGCAGTACATGCCGCAGCCGATCGTGGCGAGCTGGCAGGTGCGGATGCCGCAGATGGCGGCCGATACGCCGGAGAACATCGAGGCGCGCGAGCGTTTCTTCGACCGGCAGCTGGCGGTCACCGGAATGGCCGCCGCAGCGGGCGTCGGCATTCTGGCCGGGACCGATACACCCAATCCGTTCGTCTATCCAGGATTCAGCCTCCACGACGAACTGGAGCTGCTCGTGCGCGCCGGTCTCAGCTCCCGCGACGCCCTGGCCGCGGCCACGACCGCACCGGCCGAGTTCCTGGGCGCGACCGATTCGCTCGGCACGGTCGCCGCCGGAATGCTCGCCGACCTGGTGCTGCTGGAAGCCAACCCCTTCGACGACATCGGGAACACCCGGCGCATCGCGCTGGTGGTCGCCAACGGGCGGTTCTTCGCGCGGCCCGAACTGGACGCCCTGCTCGAAGAGGTCCGGAGTGAGCGCGCGGGCGGCTGAGGTTGACAGCGGACGGTTCCACCGCGGTATAGTGTTGCTCGGGAAGACGGTTCTTTCAGCGAAAACGGTCCTTCAGGGAAACAGGAGTACGGGAATGCAATTGAATCGTAGACTGCTGATCATCGGCGCGTTCGCGCTGGTCACCGGCCTGGCGGGTTGCGCCAGCGGCGGAGGCGGTGAGGGCGGCCCCCGGCGCGACCCCAACCGCATCACCTCCGAAGAGCTGGCCGAGTACACGACGCTCACCGCCGTCGACGTGGTGCGTCGGCTTCGGCCCCGCTGGCTGCAAGGCCGCGGTGCGGGCACGAGCGGCCAGAACACGCCGGTGCTGATCCTCGACGGCGCCCGCATGGGCGATGCTCAGAGCGCCCTGCGTTCGATCTCCGTCTCGGACATCCAGGAGATGGAGTACATGAACGCGTCGGACGCCACGATGCGGTTCGGTACCAACTTCACCGGCGGGGCGATCATCGTCAGGAGCCGCAGCAGGTAGTCCCGGAACCCCGGCACACCATCGCCGGGAAACCGGGGACTACCCGACCCTCAAGAACCGCCGGGCGAAATCGGTCAGGACGCGTGCGCACGTTTCGATCTCGGCCACGCTGACCCATTCCACCGCCGCGTGCGCCTGCGCGATCGAGCCCGGGCCGAAGCACACCGCCGGCGTGCCGTGCTCGTTCAGGAAGCAGGCGTCCACCCACGCCGACATCCCCTCGAGCGCACCCGGCACGCCGGATCTTTCGCACGCTTCCCTCAGCCCGGTCACCAGCGGCGACGACTTCGGCACCTCGGTCGCCGCCCGAAACAGCCCCGGCGACGCCCGGCCCTTCAACCCGGGACGGCGCTCGTGGGCCCGCGCCAGCACCCGCTCCACCTCGGCCATCACCGAGTCGGCGGTTTCGTGCGGCAGCGTTCGACGTTCGACGACCAGATCGCAGCGATCCGGGTAGACCGAGGGCGCGCTTCCGCCGCTGATCGTTCCCGCGTGCAGCGATGCTGGGCCCAGGAGCGGGTGGTTGGTCTCGCGCGCCAGTCTCTGCGCCTCCTCCTCGAAGGCGACGAGCAGATGGCCCATGTGCGCGATCGCGTCAACGCCGATCTCCGGACGGGAGCCGTGCGCCGCGCGTCCTTCCACCCGCGCATCGATCCACAGGAAGCCCTTGTGGGCCGGCATGATCGCAAGGCTGGTGGGCTCGCAGACCACGGCCGCGTCCGCGCTGACGCCGCCTTCGACGAGCGCGGCCATGCCCAGCGAGGCGTGTTCCTCGTCGGCTGTGAGCGCAACGATCAGCTCGCCCAGGACCTCCTCATCCGCGAGCGCCGCCGCCGCCGCCAGCGCGCATGCCACCCCCGACTTCATGTCGGCCGACCCGCGCCCGTACATCCGGCCGTCCCGGATGTCGCCCGAGAACGGCTCGGCCATCCCCGCCACGCCCACGGTGTCCAGGTGGCCGTTGAGCAGAAGTGACGGTCCCGCGCCCCCGCCCCGCCGGGCCACCACGTTGTATCGGCCGGGCGCGACTTCGACCGTGGCCGGCCGGTAGCCCCAGGCGTCGAGCCACTCGGCGGCCAGCTCCGCCACGGCGCCCTCTCCGTCGCCCCCCTCCTCGAGTACCGGATTCACCGAAGGCGTGCGGACCAGTTGCTGCGTCAGGGCTACCGGATCGGCGCGAGTCATGGCATCGGTCGGGCGCGACATGCGTCCAGTTTTCACCCTGTCCTTCGGAAAAAGGTACACGGCCGAGGCTTCCCGAGATTCTGCCGCGGGAACCCGCAGACGGTGGGAAAGCTAACCCACGCAACGAGATCGGACACCGCTTGCCCGCGCTCGCAAGCGCCCCGACAGTGTGGCACGGAACTTGCTCGACCGATCGGGACGCAGCTGGGGGGATCACGGGTGCAGCGTCACCACCAACACAAGGAGGGAGCAATTCGCAAGTCAACCGTCAATCTGCTGGGCGCAGCCGCGCTGGTCGCGGCGGGCGTAGCTCTTCTCCGTCAGGGAAGCCAGAGACAGGAGCCGACCGAGGCCAAGACCGAAGAGGCTCCCCCGGGGGAGAAGGCTCCCGGGAACGTCAGGCTCGACCGTCTGAGAGAGCTCGGGATCTAGCCGTTCCGTGGGACGGTGGCCATGCGGCCGCCGACCCGGCGTCCGAGCGAGATTACCCAGAGCAAAGGGGGGCGACCCATCGGTCGCCCCCCTTTCGCGTCTTCGGCCCGCAGTTGTCCGGCTGCCGCGCTCCGCTCGCCTATTGCGCCTATTCGAAGTGCACCGCGTTCTTTTCGATGTAGTCCGACCACTCCGGGGGCACGTCGGTATCCGGGAAGATCGCCTGCACCGGGCACTCCGGTTCGCACGCCCCACAGTCGATGCACTCATCCGGGTGAATGAGATACTGCTCCCCGGCTTCGTAGATGCAGTCGACCGGGCACACTTCCACGCAACTGGCGTCCTTGGTGCCGATGCATGGCTCGGTGATGATGTATGTCAAAACTTCCTCTGGGTTCGATGCTTCCGGTTCCGATCGTGGACTCTGCGAAAACTGATGATTGCGGAACTCGTAACGGGTGGCAACCCTGCCACCCCCCGGGTCACGCCCCCAGGGACGACCGGAAGTGCCGCAGGGTAGCGCGAACGGCCCTGTCGAGCCCGGGCGTCGACCCTTCGAAGGGATGCACGGCCTCGAAGGTGTGTCCCGAACCCTCCACGGGCTCCAGCCGCGCGCGCGGGCCGGCCCGGACGAGTTCGCGGGCTTCGACGATCGACACGGTCGCATCCTCCGAGCCGTGTACGATCAGCCACGGAGCGTTCACCCTGGCCGCGGCGGCAACGATGTCGAAGCGGCGGCTGTTCGCTTCGAGATCGTCCAGCACCGTGCGGTATAGCGGCATCTCCTGTCCGGTGCGCGCGTTGGCGATGTAGACCACGCCCTGCCGCTTCCATTCCTCCCGCTGCTCCCGGGTCCAGCGCTGGAAGGTCGAGATGGCGGCCCAGGTCACCAGCGAAGAAACGTCGTCGCGCTCGGCCACGGTGACGATGCCGGTTCCGCCCCCCCGGCTGTGCCCCAGGATGCCCACCGCCTCCGGCCGGCGCCCGCCGCTCCACTCGCCCGCCGCCAGGAGGTCGACCATGTGGTGCACGTCGCCCACTTCGTGGCTGAAGGTATTCCTCCCGAAGGCCTCCAGGTCGGTGAAGTCCACGAGGTTCGGCCCGACCCCGTTCCGGGACCCGTTGAACGAGACGACGAGGTGGCCGTCCTCGGCGAGTCGCTCGCACAGGTGCGGAAAGAAGCCCCAGTCCTTGAAGCCCTTGAAGCCGTGCGCGACCAGCACCGCCGACCGGGGTTCGGCCGCCGCGGGGCGCCGGACATCGATGCGGATGACTTCGCCGTGCGGAGGCACAACCTCGTCACGCTTGTGGATCAGGGCCATTCGGTGTCTCCCAGGCCTGCGCGGTGGTTCTCGAGGCGTGCCGCCGCGAAGAGGTAGTCCGAGAGCCGGTTGAGGTACTGAACCGCCTCCGGGTCCACGAACGAACGGCTCGCCAGCGCCACGGTCCGCCTCTCCGCCCTCCGGCAGACCGCACGGGCGTGGTGGAGGTGGCTCGCTCCTGCCGTGCCCGCCGGCAGGATGAAGTTCTTCAGCTGCCCGGTCTCGGCTTCGGCCGCGTCGATCCAGGACTCCATCTCGCCGACCCGCTCGACCGGTGTTTCGGGCACCGCGGGCACCGGGCGTCCGTCACGGGCGGGCGGCGTGGCCAGGCGCGCTCCGATCGCGAAGAGGTCCGACTGGATCCGCCCGAGGGCGCGGCGAACCTCCCCGTCCCGCACGTGCACCAGCGCGACGCCGAGGACGCTGTTCAGTTCGTCGACGGTGCCGTAGGCCTCCACGCGCGCGTCGTCCTTGGGTACGCGTCCGCCGCCGAAGAGTCCCGTCTCGCCGCCGTCCCCCGTCCTCGTGTAGATCTTCACACGCACACCTCAGCGCGGGCCCAGCTTCGTGAACTTGCGGATCGCCATCGCCTTGTCGAGCAGGCTCGATTCGGGTTTGGGCTCCTCGCCGCGCAACCCCGACAGCGCGTCCCTCACGTCGAGAATCGCCTCGAGCATCACCTGGTCGCGCTGAAAACCGAAGTCGAGCGCTCGCATGCGGGCCTCGTCGCCGGCCCGGTCCGCCTTCTGGTACGCCTCGCGGTAGACCGTCTCGAGGGTGCTGATGATCCTGGATCTCGCGCGCATTCAATCCGCCTTCTGTATGTTGAAGGGTAGCGGCATCGGCACTGCGCCGGCCAACGCGAACCCGGGAACGGACGATGAAGGAAACGATCAATCCGGCGGAGTCGAAGAGCGACGCCGTCGAGCCCTCCGACGAGGTCGTCACAAAGGCGAACGAACTGTACTGGCACTCGGAAGAGAGTGTCAACCAGTTGGCCCGGGAGCTGGATCTGTCCAAGGGAACGCTCTACGAGATCCTGGCCCCCCTGCCTGCGGACCTGCGCTGTCCGCGCAACGACGGAGAGCTGTCGTATCCGAACCGGACGGCCCGCGACCGCGGCTTCGTCAGCTGCGCGACCTGCGGGTTCGAGGACGAGGAAGACCAGGTCCGCGCGCTGCTCGAACTGCAGGACGACCTGCACGCGACCGAGCTCGGAGCGCCCGACCAGACGGCCGCGACCGGAAGTCCGGCGTCGTCCCGCGACCCCGCTCCCCACGGCGCCGCCCCGCTCCGCTCGGATCCGTCCCGACCGCGCCGCCTGGAGACGCTCGTGGTACTCTCCGTGCTCACCGGCCTGACCGCCGGGCTCATCCTGGGCGGGCTCATCCGGCGCCGCTGAAGCACCCATGCCGGGCGACCCGAAGTCCATCGTCACGCCGGACGCCTTTTCGGTAACGCCGGAGCTGCTCGGCACCCCGCTCGCCACGCCCGGCCGACGCTCGGCGGCGATGATCGTCGACCTCGTCCTGATCGGGTTCCTGCAGCTTCTCGGCTGGCGGGTGCTCGGGGGGCTCGTGGGCCTCGCCCTTTTCCGCCTGGCGACCCGGCGCACCGACGGAACCCGATCCACGCGCGCGCGCCAGCTCGGGCTCGGCTGCGCGGGGGCGGTCGTGCTGGTGGTCGCCGTGGGCGCCACCTTCATCCCGGCGCTGCTCAGGATGGCTTCGTCCGATACCAACCCGCCCGTCCAGCTTCAGTTCGGCGACGACACCGTTGCGATCGGCCTGCCGGTCGACCCCGGCGTGATCGACCTGGCGGAAACGCTCGCGGACCCCGCCGTGGCCAACCTTGCGGAAGAGCTGGAACAGCGCGAGGAAAGGATCCAGGAGCTCGAAGAGCAGCTGGCGGCAGTCGATTCCCGCTCCACTCTCTTCACCTGGATCCGCGACGCGGCCGACGAGGCGGGGCTTGTGTTCGGCTGGGGCACGGTCTATCTCACCCTCTTCCTGGCGCTGTGGGGCGGGCGAACGCCGGGCAAGAAGCTGCTCGGCCTCCGCGTGGTGCGCCTGAACGGCCAGCCGCTCGGCCTGCTCATGTCGCTCGAACGCGCGGGCGGCTACGCGGCGGGCTTCGCGACGGGGCTGCTCGGCTTCGCGCGGGTGTGGTGGGACCCGAACCGACAGGGCATTCACGACAAGATCGCCGAGACGGTGGTCATCAGAGAGGGACAGCCCAACCTTCTGTACCGGGAGGGAGCCGCGGAGGCGCCCGGGCCAAACGACATCGAGGAGCTGGCAAGGTGAACAGACAATACAGACGAGCAAGATATGGCCGCGCGGCGGCGGTGATGGCACTGTCGGCGGCACTGGCCTGCGGCGGTGATCAAGAGGCCGACACGGGAGCCGCGGCGACCGGCGCCGAGACATATTCCGGCCCCGAGTCCCAGTCCGTCCCCACCTCCATGCTGTCGGATGGCGGAACGAGCGCGGTACCGCCCGCGCAGGAGTTCCAGCTGCCCGAACTCGGCTTCGACTTCGGTTCGGAGGAGGCGCCGATCAAGGTCGTCGAATTCAGCGACTACGGGTGCGGCTACTGCCGCCGATTCCACACCGAGACCTTCCCCACGCTCAGGACCGATTACATCGAGACGGGCAGGGTACAGTGGAAGTACGTGACCTACGTGAGCGGCATGTTCGCCAACGGCATGGTCGCCGCCTACGCCGCCGAGTGCGCCGGCGAGCAGGACCTGTTTACCCCGATGAGCGAGCTGCTCTACGAACGCCAGCCCGACTGGAAGAGCCTGGGCGAACCCTACCCGGTGTTCGAGGAGCTGGCCCAGGAGGTCGGCTTGAACACCGAGGACTTCCGCGCGTGCATCGCCGAGCAGCGGCCGAGGCCGAGGGTGCGGAGCGGAATCCTGAGCGGCGCGCGGCTCGGGGTGCGCGGGACGCCGTCGTTCCTGGTGAATGGGCTGCCGATCGTGGGTGCGCAGCCGCTGCCCTATTGGGAGGGCCTCTTCAGCGCCATCGAGGAGGAGATCGGTGGGGGGGATGGCGGATCCGGGTTCTAGTCCTCGCGGGGGCCCGGCTCCGTCAACAGTGACACCAACTCGGGCTTTCGGTGTGAGGAATACGCGTATGGCGACGTTGGATGACGTGTACAGAAAGTACGGCGAAACATCCGAAGCCGCCCAGCTTCTAGAGACCGATCTCGGGAACTTGCTTTTGGCGCATAAGTGCATTGATGCTGGTCTACTCGAGAATCCGGACGCAGACACTGCAACTGCGATCTATCGACAGATCAACAAGCAGACCCTTGGCCAACTCATTCGGTCTCTTGGTTCGATCAGCGATTCGGACTTGGTTCTCGATCAACTGCTCAGCGTTGCGTTGGCTTCGCGCAATCGATTGACGCACTCCTTCTTCTTACAGCACAACTTTCGCCGGAACAGTGATCACGGTTGTGAAACAATGCTCCGTGACTTAGAGGTGATCCACGATGATTTGCTCGTAGCGCTGAAGGCTGTCTCGCTCCTTTCTGGTGTCGACCTTGAGAAGCTAGCTGAAGAGCAGGACGGAGACCCGCTTCCCACACATCATCTGCCGCTCCTACCTGAGTAGGACCGTCCGTTAAGTTAGTCGAGTGTGCTCAGACGAAATGAGCGCCGAGTCGGTAGAAGGGGTGGGAATCCCGAGACCAAGCGTACTCCCGGCCCGAGTAGGCTTGTCTCCCATAATCATGCAGATTCCCGCTTGATTTGCACGACCGGGTCACG